>DATFFY010000072.1:0-3812 GCA_035249805.1 Acidimicrobiales bacterium
CGCGCTCGGCCGCGCGTTCGACCTCACGACCGCCCGCGTGCGGGCGGCGATGGCCCGCGGCGGGATCCCCGGGCCCGAGGGTTCGATCCTCAAGCTCGCGATCGCGCAGCTCGGCACCCGCCTGGCCGACGTCGGCACGACCCTGCTCGGTCCCGCCGGCCTCCTGCTCGGCGACGGGGCCCCCGAGGGCGGCCGCTGGCCCGAGGCCCTGCTCGGCAGCTTCGCCATGCACATCGGCGGCGGCACCGACGAGGTCCAGCGCAACATCGTCGGCGAGGTCGTGCTCGGCCTCCCCCGAGAGCCGGACCCGACGAAGGACCTCCCCTTCCGCGACCTCCCCCGCTAACCGACCCGGCGCTCCTTGCCCTTCCAGTAGGGCTCGCGCAGGACCGTCTTCAGGAGCTTGCCGCTCGGGTTGCGGGGCAGCTCGTCGCGCCACTCGACCGACGTCGGGCACTTGAACCCGGCCAGGCCCTCACGGGCGAACGCGATGAGGTCGGCCTCGGTGAGCGTCGAGCCCGGCGTGCGGACGACGAGCGCCTTCGGCGTCTCGCCCCACTTCTCGTCGGGCACGCCGATCACCGCGACGTCGGCGACGTCGGGGTGGGCCATGAGCCGGTTCTCGACCTCGGCCGGGTACACGTTCTCGCCGCCCGAGATGATCATGTCCTTCACGCGGTCGTGGATGTAGAGGTACCCGTCCTCGTCCAGGTACCCCGCGTCGCCCGTGCGCAGGAACCCGTCGGGCAGGACCGTCGCCGCGGTGGCGTCGGGCTGGTTCCAGTAGCCGAGCATGTTCTGCGGGCTGCGGATGAGGATCTCGCCCACCTCGCCGACGGGCACCTCGTGCAGCTCGGCGTCGACGATCTTGAGCTCGGTCTCCCCCCACGGCAGGCCGGCGGCCCGGAGCCGGTGGCGGTTCGGTCCCGCGGGGTCGTGGTCGGCCGGCGGCAGGAACACGCAGCCGCCGCTGGTCTCGGTCATCCCGTAGGCCTGGAGGAAGTCGCAGCCGAACGTGCGGATCGACGCCACCAGCACCTCCTCGGAGATGGGGGACGCGCCGTAGACGATGCAGCGCAGGCTGGACAGGTCCGCGTCCTCGATGCCGGGGACCAGGTCGAGGAACTGGAGCAGGGCCGGTACGAACACCGCGTGCGTGACGCGGTGCTGCTCGATGAGCTGCACGATGCCGGCCGGGTCGACCTCGCGCTGCAGGATCGTCGGTCGCCCCAGGTAGCCGGCGACGAGGCCCCAGAAGCCGCCGGCCACGTGGAACTGCGGCATCACGGCCATGCTCACGGACTCGTCGTCGAAGCCGAGCAGGTCGCGGATGCCGGACAGGCCCGCGAAGCAGGCTGCGTTCGTCAGCATCACGCCCTTGGGCAGACCGGTGGTGCCCGACGAGTAGTACTGGAACGCCACGTCGTCCGGTCCGGACGCCATGCGAGGGTCGACTGGCTCCTGCTCCCGCACCCAGGCCTCGAAGTCGGCGTGCCGATCGTGGCCACCGACCACGAGGATCCGCTCGACGGTCGTCAGGTCCTTCTCGAAGCCCTCGAGCAGCGGGACGAGGTCGTGGCCGACCACGAGGACCTTGGCGGTCGAGTCGTTGACGATGAACGCGGCCTCGGGTGGGGCCAGCCGCCAGTTGACCGCGACGAGGACGGCGCCGACCTTGGCGCAGCCGAACACGAGGTCGAAGTACTCGAGGCTGTTCTTGTCGAGGATGGCGACGCGGTCCCCGGCGCCCACCCCGGCCGCCTGCAGGCCCTGGGCGACCCGGTTCGTCCGCTCGTCCAGCTCGGCCCAGGTGACCGACCGGTCGCCCAGCACGTGGGCCACCCCGTCCGGCTGCTCCGCGGCGTGGGCGCGGACGACGTCCGCGACCGTGCGCATCTCCCCCATCACGTCCCCCTCACGACCGTGGCACCTGCGACCAGGGGAGATCCTTGTCGACCCGCGGCTCGGCCGGGAGCCCGAGCACCCGCTCCCCGAGGATGTTGCGGCCGATCTCGGTCGTCCCGCCCCCGATCGTCGTCCCCCGCACGGACAGGAACGCCTTCTGGAGGTCGGGCACGCCTCCCTTGGTGAACGCCTCCGCCTGGGTGACGGGGCGGCGCATCTCGTAGTCCGAGACGAGCATCCCCTCCGGCCCGAGCAGGTGGAGGATGAACGCGAACAGGCGCTGCTGGAAGGTCCCCACCATCAGCTTCAGGATGGCGCCCTCCGGACCGGGGTCGCCGGCCTGGTCCCGGCGGGCCGCGGCGCGGAGGTTGGTGAGGCGCAGCACCTCGCCCTCGATCCAGAGCCGCGCGAGCTCGTCGCGCTGCACCGGGTCGTCCAAGCCGCGCTCGCGCCACACGTCGACGGCGAAGTGGATGTCCCCCTGCCCCCGCCCCTCCTTGCCCATCGCGCCGACGGTCACGCGCTCGTTCATGAGCGTGGTGAGCGCGACGCGCCAGCCGTCGCCCACGGCGCCGAGCCGCTGGGCGTCCGGGATGCGCAGGTCCGTGAAGTACACCTCGTTGAACTCGGCGTCGCCGGTGAGCTGCCGCAGGGGGCGGACCTCCACGCCCGGCGCCTCCATGTCGATGAAGAAGTAGGTCAGGCCCTTGTGCTTGGGCGCTTCCGGGTCGGTGCGGGTGAGCAGCAGGCCCCACTTGGCGACGTGGGCCTGCGTGGTCCAGACCTTCTGGCCGTTCACCACCCACTCGTCGCCGTCCCGCACGGCGCGGGTGCTGAGCGCGGCGAGGTCCGAGCCGGCGCCGGGCTCGCTGAACATCTGGCACCAGATCTCCTCGCAGGCGAAGGCCGGCCGCAGGTGGCGCTCGAGCTGCTCGTCGGTCGCGTAGGCCACGAGCGTGGGCCCGGCCATGCCGACGCCCATCATGTTGACGTAGAGGTTGCTGGGCGCTCCCGCGGCGCGCAGGCGGTCGTCGACCAGCTCCTGCAGGCGGGGATCGAGCCCGAGCCCACCCCGTCCCTCGGGGAAGTGGACCCACGCGAGGCCCAGGTCGTACTGGGCGGCCCAGAACGCGGACGGCTCGGTCGTGGCCGGGGGATGCTCCTCCAGCAGCTGCTCGACCAGCGCGAGGACGCGCGCGTCGTCCGCGCGCAGCCCCGGTTCCATCGTCGTCGTCACGCGGTCCCCCCCGAACCTCGAATGTGAACCGTGGCTAATCTAGCGAGGATGGTGGTCGGGATCGACGGGGCGATCAACACCTGGTCCGCGTGCGAGGTGGCCGATGCCGTGCGGGCCGGGAGGGTCGCGGCGCGCGACGTCGTCGAGGTCGCGCTCGACCGGATCGCCCGGCTGGATCCGGACCTCGGCGCGTTCGTGTTCGTCGACCCGGCCCGCGCCCGGGCCGTGGCCGACGACGTGGACCGCCGGGTCGCGCGCGGCGACGACCCGGGCCCGCTGGCCGGCGTGCCCCTGGGCATCAAGGAGCTCGAGGCCGTGGAGGGCTGGCCGGACACGAGGGCCAGCACGGCCTACCGCGACCGCATCGGGACGACCACGACGACCATGACCTCGCGCCTGCTCGACGCCGGTGCCGTGCCCGTCGGGCTGACCGCGTCGCCCGAGATCGGTCACCTCCCGTACACGTGCTCGGTGCTGCACGGCCCGACCCGCAACCCGTGGGACCGGTCCCGGACGCCCGGCGGCTCCAGCGGTGGCTCGGCCGCCGCGCTGGCCGCGGGCCTCGTCCACCTCGCCACTGGGTCGGACATGGGCGGGTCGATCCGGCTGCCGGCGGGCTGGTCCGGCGTGGTCGGCGTGAAGGGCACCCTCGGCCGCATCCCCCGCGGGC
>DATFFY010000073.1:0-3032 GCA_035249805.1 Acidimicrobiales bacterium
GCTCGGCCGGTCGCCGGGCCGGCCCGCAGCCGCCTCGTGGTCCAGCTCGACCCGCCCGACAGCAGCGGCGCGTGGTTCCTCTCGGTGCTCGGCCCGAGCGCGGACGGTCACCTCCTGCCGATCGAGCAGGCGCTCACCGACAGCCGGGCGACCGGCCCACTGGCCGACGACCTCAACCGGCTCGAGCGGCTGCTCCCCGCGCTGCTCCGCCCAGGCGCGCTGCGGCGGGGTCAGGTGTACCTGAGCCAGACCGAGGCCTGGGAGCTGATGACGGTCACGGGCCGCTCGCTCGAGGCCGCGGGCTTCGAGGCCCGGGTGCCGATCCTCTCGCGGCGCAAGCCGTCGCCCGGCCTGCGCATGTTCACCGAGCCGACGGGCGACACGGTCGTCGGCGCCAACCAGCTCAGCAACGTGCGCTGGGCGGCCGTGTTCGACGACGTCGAGCTGTCCGCCGCCGACATCGCCAAGCTCGCGGCCGAGGCCCGCCCGCTCGTGCGGTCCCGCGGCCGGTGGGTCGAGCTCGACCGGGCCGACCTGAAGGAGGCGGCGGCCGCACTGGCCGAGCACGCCAGCCGCACGCAGATGACCGGCGCGGAGGTCCTGCGCCACGCCGTCGGCCTCGAGGGCCCTGGCCTCTCCGGTGGCATCCAGGTCGAGGGCTCCGGCTGGGCCAGCGAGCTGCTCGAGAAGGCACGGTCCGCGTCGCGGGACCCGGTCACGAAGCCGCACGGCTTCAAGGGCGAGCTGCGGTCGTACCAGGCCGAGGCCCTCGGCTGGCTGGAGTACCTCGATGCCGTGGACCTCGGCGGCTGCCTCGCCCTCGACATGGGCCTCGGCAAGACCCCGACGATGCTGGCCCACATCGCCCGCACCACCGATCGCGGCCCCACGCTCGTCGTCGCTCCGCCCGCGGTGGTCGGCAACTGGGCGGCGGAGGCGGCCAAGTTCACCCCCAAGCTGAAGGTCGTGGTGCACCACGGAGCATCGCGGGCCAGCGCCCGCGAGCTGAAGTCGAAGGTGAAGAAGGCCGACATCGTGATCACCACGTACGGCACCGCGGTCCGCGACGTCGACGCGCTGTCAGGGCTCGACTGGGGTCGGCTCGTGCTCGACGAGGCGCAGGCCATCAAGAACCCCGCCAACGACACCGCGCAGCAGCTGCGTCGCATCCCGGCGCCGTCGAAGCTCGCGCTCACCGGCACGCCGATCGAGAACGGCCTCGGCGACCTGTGGGCGATCCTCGACTTCACCAACCCTGGCCTCGTCGGCACGCGCCCCGCGTTCATGGCCCAGCTCTCCGGCGAGGGCGAGGCCGCCCTCCGCGCCCTGAACGGGATCCTCGTCTTCCGGCGCACCAAGACCGAGCCCGAGGTCGCCGCCGAGCTGCCGGACCGCATCGACGAGCTCGACCACTGCACGATGACGCCGGAGCAGATCGGCCTCTACCAGGCCGTGCTCGACAACCTCGTGGTCGACACCGCGAAGGGCAACGGCGACGTGAAGCAGGGTGCGATCCTCGCGGCGATCACCGCGCTCAAGCAGATCTGCAACCACCCCGCCGCGTACCAGGCCGACGACCGGCCGCTGGCCGGCCGCTCCGGCAAGCTGGCCCGGCTCGAGGAGATCGTCGAGTCCGTCTTCGCGGCGGACGAGCGCATCCTCGTGTTCACGCACTTCGCCGAGTGGGGCAAGAAGCTGGCCGACCACCTCACCGAGGTCACCGGCGTGCCGATCTCCTGCTACCACGGCGGCCTCGCCCGCGGCGCCCGCGACAAGCTCGTGCAGGACTTCCAGCAGGGCACCGGCCCCGGGGCGCTCGTGCTGTCGCTGAAGGCCGGCGGCACCGGGCTCAACCTCACTGCGGCCAGCCACGTCGTGCTCTACGACCGATGGTGGAACCCCGCCGTCGAGGACCAGGCGCGCGACAGGGCGTGGCGGATCGGCCAGACCCGGACCGTCGTGTCGCACCGGCTCGTGTGCCCCGGCACCGTCGACGAGCGGGTCGAGGAGGTCGTGGCCGGCAAGCGCCACATCGCCGACCTGGTGCTCCCCAAGTCCAGCTCGCTGGCCGACCTCGACGCCGACCAGCTGCGCGTCGCCCTCGGCCTCCGACCCGACTCGCTGCTCACCGAGGACGACACGTGACCGACCAGCCGCAGCCGCAGAAGCGCAGCCGCAACCGCCGCCGGCGGGGCGGCGGCAACAAGCCCAAGCGGCCGACCGACCTCTGGCGTCCCGTCCCGCAGCTGAGCAGCCCGGCGCCGATCGTGCCGGTGCCCGACCCGACCGCGCTCATCCGCTCGCTCGGCGACCCGCCGCTGCAGGGCCAGGGCGCGGTGGCCGAGCACTACCTCGCCGCGGCCATCGAGAAGGCGTCGCAGCTCGCGACCGAGACCGTGCGGTGGCTGGCCCCCGACCTGCTCGTCGACCCGGACGCCGACGACGTCGAGGCCTGATCTACAGCAGCGCGAGGACCTGGGACCAGCCGCCGTCGGCGGCGGCCGGGATGACGTGATCGGCCAGGTCCAGCGCAGCCGGATGGGCCACGGCCGGCACGGCCGCGACCGCCGCGTGCTCGAGCAGCTCGAGGTCGTTGGGCCCGTCCGCCACGGCGAGGACCCGCGTGGGATCGAGGCGGTGGAGCGCGCAGAACGCGAGCACGCCGTCCCACTTGGACTGCCCGGGCGGGGCGACGGTGACCGAGGCCATCCCCGGGTAGTCGAGCGACCGGTCGAGGTGGACCTCGGCGAGATCGCCGATCGCGTCGCGCGCGGCCACACCGTCGGCGTGGGGCACGCCGATCATGCCGAAGCCGAGCACGACCTCCTCCGCGGCGACGCGGGCGAGGTCGTCGGTGGCCGCCGTCGTGCCGAGGTCGGCGACGTGCTTCGGGTTGGTGGCGGGCACCGGCCCGAGGAACACGTCGACGTCGGGATGGTCGACGTACACGACGGGGTCGAGGCCGACCGAGCGGAAGGCGGCGGTGGTCGCGACGGCCTGGGCCGTCGGGAACGGGGCGCGGTGGAAGCGGT
>DATFFY010000074.1:0-5933 GCA_035249805.1 Acidimicrobiales bacterium
TCGAGTCGAACAGCAGTGGCGAACCGAGCGCGACCGCGTAGACGGTGGGCACCGGCAACCGTGGGTCCAGCCGACGGGCGAGGGCCGCGGCGGCGACGGCTGCCCCGAGCACGCCGACCAGCGAGAGCCCGACCATGGCCCGGACCCCACCGACCCGGTCGGCCACGGACAGCACGGCCGGGTACAGCGGGTGCTTCGCGAACGGCACGTACCCGTCATCGGTCCGCGTGGCGAAGCGGAGGGGGAAGGCCGAGCCGTCGGGGTCGGCCACCTCCAGCGGGTGCGGCAGCACCCAGGTGCCGTCGGCGACCGCCTCGGCCTGCTTCACGGCGACCCCTTCGTCGACGCTCACCTGGCCGTCGGCGCCGGTCCACCACGCGACCGCGAGGAGGATCGCGCCCGCGACGAGGACGTGCGGCAGGAGCCTCGGGGCGCGTGCGGCCACCGGGCGAGCATCCCAGGTGGCCGACTCCGCCGATATGGGCCGTTCGACCCGAAACGGGTGGGGCGCGGTTCAGCCGACCTCGCGCAGCTCCCGCTTCAGGTCCTTGATCTCGTCCCGCAGCCGGGCCGCGTACTCGAAGCGCAGCTCGGTCGACGCCTCGTGCATCTCCTCCTCGAGGGTGAGGATGAGCCGCCGGAGCTCGTCGCCGGGGAGCTCGGACAGGTCGACGCGGCGCCGGTCGTGGGCCCGGGAGCGCCGGTCCTTGTTCGGGCTCGGCGCCTCCTCGACGGGCCGCAGCATCGCCAGGATGTCGGTGACCGCCTTGCGGATCGTCTGCGGATCGATCCCGTGCTCCTCGTTGTAGGCGAGCTGGAGCCGCCGGCGCCGCTGCGTCTCCGAGATGGCCCGCCGCATCGAGTCCGTCACCGTGTCGGCGTACATGATCACCTGGCCGTCCACGTTCCGGGCGGCCCGGCCCATCGTCTGGATGAGCGACGTCTCGGACCGGAGGAAGCCCTCCTTGTCGGCGTCGAGGATGGCGACGAGCGACACCTCCGGGAGGTCGAGGCCCTCGCGGAGGAGGTTGATGCCGACGAGCACGTCGTACTCGCCGAGCCGGAGGTCCCGCAGGATCTCGATGCGCTGGATCGTGTCGATGTTCGAGTGCAGGTACCGGACCCGCAGCCCCTGCTCCAAGAGGTACTCGCTGAGGTCCTCCGCCATCTTCTTGGTCAGCGTGGTGACCAGCACGCGGGCGTCCTCGGCCACCCGCTTGTTGATCTGCTCGATGAGGTCGTCGATCTGGCCCTTCGTGGGCTTCACGACGACCTCGGGGTCGACGAGGCCCGTGGGCCGCACGATCTGCTCGGCCACCTGGGTCGAGACCTGCAGCTCGTAGGGCGACGGCGTGGCCGACACGAAGATCACCTGGTTGACCCGCTCCATCACCTCCTCGAAGCGCAGGGGACGGTTGTCGGCGGCCGACGGGAGCCGGAACCCGTGGTTGATCAGCTCCTCCTTGCGGGAGCGGTCCCCCTCGTACTGGCCGTGGAGCTGCGGCACGGCCACGTGGCTCTCGTCGATCACGACGAGGAAGTCGTCCGGGAAGAAGTCCAGCAGGGTGTTGGGCGCCTCACCCGGGCCCCGACCGTCGATCGGGGCCGAGTAGTTCTCGATCCCGTTGCAGTACCCGACCTCCTGCATCATCTCGAGGTCGTACTGGGTGCGCATCCGGAGGCGCTGCGCCTCGAGCAGCTTCCCCTCCTTCTCGAAGTGCGCCAGGCGCTCCTGCAGCTCCTGCTCGATCCGCTGGACGGCCTTGCGCATGCGCTCGTCGCCGGCCACGTAGTGCGTGGCCGGGTACACCACGAGCTCGTCCATCAGCGCGACCTGCTCGCCCGTGAGCGGGTCGACCACCTGGATCCGCTCGATCTCGTCGCCGAACAGCTCGACGCGGACGGCGGCCTCGTCGTACGCGGGGTGGACCTCGATCGTGTCGCCCCGCACCCGGAACTTGCCCCGCACGAGGTTCATGTCGTTGCGCTCGTAGCGCATGTCGACCAGCTTCCGGAGGACGCCGCGCTGGTCGATCTCCTGCCCGACCTGCAGGTGCAGCATGTTGTCGCGGTACTCCTGGGGCGATCCCAGGCCGTAGATGCACGACACGGACGCGACGACGATCACGTCCTTGCGGGTGAGGAGGGCGGAGGTCGACGCGTGCCGGAGGCGGTCGATCTCGTCGTTCACCGAGGAGTCCTTCTCGATGTACGTGTCGCTCGCGGCCATGTAGGCCTCGGGCTGGTAGTAGTCGTAGTACGAGACGAAGTACTCGACCCGGTTGTCCGGGAAGAACTCCCGGAACTCGTTGGCCAGCTGCGCGGCCAGGGACTTGTTCGGCGCCAGCACGAGGGTGGGCCGCTGCACCTGCTCGATCGTCCAGGCGATCGTCGCGCTCTTGCCCGAGCCGGTGATGCCGAGGAGGGTCTGGTAGCGGTCGCCCCGCTGGATCCCCTCGGCGAGGGTCGCGACGGCCTTCGGCTGATCGCCGGCGGGCGCGAAGTCCGACACCATCCTGAACCGGGGCACGGGACCGAGCCTATCGACGCCCCCTGACAGGCTCTGTCAGCGATCGGGCCGGCTCGCGGCCTCGATCGAGGGCCACTTGGCCTCGATCTCGGCCTCCAGGTCCTCCCGGCTGCCGGAGTTGTCGATGACGACATCGGCCCGGGCCAGCCGCTCCTCCCGGGAGGCCTGCCGGGCGATCCGGGCCCGCGCGTCCTCCTCACGGAACCCCCGCTGCTCGACCAGGCGGCGCACGGCGATCTCGGGGTCCACGTCGACGACGACGATCCCCGCCACCTCCCGCTTGCCGGCGCTCTCCACGAGGAGCGGGATGTCGAGGACCACGAGGTTGTCGGTCTCGGCCTGCTCGAGGAGGCGCCGGGTGGTCTCGGCCCCGACCGCCGGGTGGACGATGTCGTTGAGGTCCTGCAGGGCGTCGGGGTCGTTGAAGACGATGTCGGCGACGGCCTGGCGGTCGAGCGAGCCGTCGGCGGCCACGATGCCCGGACCGAACCGCTCGACCATCGCGACGAACACCTCGGTGCCCGGCGCCTGGAGCTCCCGGGTGATCGCGTCGGCGTCGATGATCACCGCGCCGCGGGCGGCCAGGAGCGCGGAGACGGTGGACTTCCCCGACCCGATGCCGCCCGTGAGGCCGATGACGCGCACCGCCCGACCTTAGGACCCGAGGGTCCCTAACCTGCAGTGGTGGCCGATCGTGACGAGCTCTACGCCCCGGCGCCGGACGCCCGGCTCGCCGCGGCGCGCGGGCTGTCCCGGCGGTCCCGGCGCAAGGTCGAGACGCAGGTCCCGGGTTGGCCGCCGCTGTCCCCCGGGGCCCGGAACGCGTGGCTCCTCTTCGTCACGACGAAGGCCCCGGCGTGGCGCGACCAGCTCCTCCCGTGGCCCGAGGGCCCGCTCACGCTCGGCGAACCGCACGCTGGGTTCCTCTACCCGGACCCGATGGGCTTCTGGGGCGAGGTGCGGCGCTGGTCGATCGAGCTGTTCCGCCTGCAGCAGCCGCGCTGGAGCACGGCCGAGGCGCTCGCCCTCACGATGCTCGTGCACGTCGGCGAGGACCCCGGGCGCCTCGACCTGGCCACGGCGACCTGTCGCCCCCGCATGACGGTGTTCCTCGACGAGCCCGCGTGGGAGGCGGCCGAGCCCGACGTCGAGACCACGCGCCTGGCGATCCCCGACCCCCACCGGCCCGGCCAGACCTACGAGGGCTGGTGGGGCACGGCGGCCGACGGGGCCGTCGTCGGCAAGTCCCCGCAGCACCCGACGATGCACCAGCTGTACTCCGCCGCGGACCTCCGCGAATGGCTCCACGAGGCTCCACCGCCGCGCTGAGCACCCCTAGGGGATTCGGGCGAAGCCCGAGAAACCGGCCTGACTAGTCATCCCGGGCCCCAGCAATGGCCCGGTCGGGGGATGTTCCCCAAGTCGGCAGATGCCGACAATCGCCCCAAGCCCGCACAGCGGGTCCTCGGGCATCGGGGGCCGTGTACGGGTCGTCAGATCGGACGCGCCAGGGGCGCGTTGAACCTTGGAGGCTCCGTGCGCAATCGCTCGAACCTGCTGGTGCTGCTCGGCATCGCGTTCTTCGTGGTGGGAGGCATCATCGTCTACGTCCTGACCAACGACGACGACGGGGACAACACGAGCTCCGGCTCGCCCGTCACGGTCATCGTCGCCGCCAACGACATCTCCGCGGGGAGCCTGGCGAACGAGATGATCGATCAGGGCAACCTGAAGGAGGAGGAGGTGCCGGCCGACCAGCTCGTGCCCGGTGCCATCCAGAGCATCAACCAGCTCCAGGGCGCGACCTTCGTGCAGGGCTTCGCCGGCGGTCAGCAGATCACCGCGAGCGGCCTGCAGAACGTCGGCCGCACGTTCGAGGTCCCGGCCGGCTACGAGGCCATCGCCGTCCAGCTCGACTTCGTCGGAGGGGGCGCCGGCTACGTGAGCGTGGGCGACCGCATCAACATCTTCGGCGCCTTCAGCGACCGGTACGGGCTGTCGACGCCGGCCCCGCACTCGGAGCTGATCCTCACCAACGTCGAGGTGCTCGACGTGAGCCTCAACATCCCGGCCCGCCGCGGCCAGTCGGTCGACGACGCCACCGTGCCCCGGCAGTCGTCCGACAGCATCACGTACCTGCTCGCCGTCAAGACGCAGGACGCGGAGAAGCTCGTCTTCACGACCGAGTTCCACTCGCTGTACGCCACGCTCACCGCTCCGGATGCTCCGCCCGCCGGCCCCACCCCGGGTCGTGACGGCGACAACATCTTCGAGATCGAGCCCAACGTCGCCGCAGCGGCTTGAGGACCGGGTCATGAGCACCCCCAAGATCCTCGTCCTCGACAGGAGCGAGCTCCTGGCCGAGCAGCTCAGGTCCTCCGTGGCCGAGCTGCACCCGGTGCCCGAGGTCGTCGCCTGCACCCGGCTCGGGACCGCAGGTGACGTCCTCGAGGCGGAGGGTCCGTTCGACGTCCTCGTCGCCGGGCCCTCCCTCGGGACCCGCTCGGGGCTCTCGCGGCTCCGGCTGATCCGTGAGGACCTGCCCTCGATGAGCGTGGTCCTCGCGTTCAGCCGGCGCCCCGACGCCAGCCTCCGGGAGATCGTCTCCACCGGGGCGATCGACCTGCTCCAGCTCCCGGTCGAGGACAAGGAGCTGGCGGAGGCCGTCCAGCGGGGCATCGACCTCGCCGTGTCGTCCACGCCGGCCGCCACCACCGTGGTGCAGGCCGCCCCGACGGCGAGCCACGTGTCGCCCGACGGTCCCGGGACGGTCTTCACGATCGCCTCGGCGACCGGGGGGTGCGGCAAGACGTTCTACGCCACCAACCTGGCCTACTTCCTCACCCGGTACACGCAGAAGCGCGTGTGCATCGTCGACCTCGACCTGCAGTTCGGCGAGGTCTCGACGGCCCTCCGGTTGCGCCCGAAGTTCACGATCTTCGATGCCCTCCAGCGGGAGGACTCCGAGGAGACCGACCTGGCCGCGCACATCGAGGAGTACACGGTCGGCCACGAGACGGGCGTGCACGTGCTCGCCGCGCCGCGTGAGCCCTCCGAGGCGGACCGCATCTCGCCCCCGGACATCACCCGTGTGCTCGAGGCGGCCCGGGCCCGCTTCGACTACGTGATCGTCGACACCCCGCCGGCCCTCGCCGAGACGGTCCTGGTGGCGTTCGACATGAGCGACATGCTCTGGGTCATGGCCACGCTCGACCTGCCGAGCGTGCGGAACATGAGCGTCTTCCTGAGCACGCTCGACCGGCTGAAGGTCCCCACCGACCACGTGCGCCTGATCCTCAACAAGGCCGAGACCGACGTCGGCATCGACATCGAGCAGGTCACGAAGCTCTTCCCCCAGGGGTTCGAGTCGGTGCTCCCGTACGCCAAGGAGGTGAGCCGGTCC
>DATFFY010000075.1:0-2080 GCA_035249805.1 Acidimicrobiales bacterium
GCGGCCAGCGGCAGCGCCTCGCGCTGGCCTGCGCCCTCGTCACGCCGCCACGGGTCCTGGTGCTCGACGACGCGCTGTCGGCCGTGGACCCCGCGCTCGAGGCGGAGATCCTCAGCCGGATCCCGCAGCACGCGCCTCGCACCGCGGTCGTGGCGATCACCCGTCGGCCGAGCGCGGCGTCGGTGGCCGACCGGGTGATCGAGCTCCCGGCCCCCGGCCCTGGCGCGCCGAAGCGGCCGCGGGCGACGGGTTCCCTCGCCACCGACGGGCCGTACAACCTCCTCCTGGCCGGCATCGTCTCCCAGCTGCCGGCCGATCGCGACGAGCCGGTCACCAGCGACGCCGACGCCGAGGTCGACGAGGTCCCCCGGGTCCGCAACATCCTGCGGCCGCTGAAGCGGCACGTCCGCCTGGCTGCGGCGCTCCTCCTCGGCTTCACCTTCGTCGGGCTCGTGCCCACCTGGATGACCCAGGTCGCCCTCGACGCGGTCACGGCGGAGGACAGCGGCCAGGGCGCGATCGCCGGTGTGGTCACGCTCGTCGCGGCGCTGGTGGTCGCCGTCCTCACCTTCGCGTTCCGGATCGAGGCCAAGAAGGTGGAGGAGGGGGTCGGCTACACGCTCCGGCGCCGGGCCTTCTCCCGCCTGATGCGGCTCGGCGTGGACTTCTACGACCGGGAGCTGCCGGGCCGCGTCGCCGCGCGCGTGGTCTACGACCTCGACCAGATCGCCGTCTTCCTCGAGACCGGCGTGTACGACCTCCTCACGTCGATCGCGATCCTCGTCCTGAGCTTCGCCGTGATCACCGCCTGGGAGCCCTCGGTCGCGGTGTCCGTGGCGGGGGTGCTCCCGATCCTGGCCGTCCTCACCGTGGTCCAGCTGCGCCCGGCCGAGCGGGCCTACCGCGACCAGCGGGCCGCTCTCGGCGCCGTCGTCGAGCGGTTGCAGGAGGACTTCGCCGGGCGCCACGTCATCGAGGCGGCGGGCGCGGAGGAGACCAGCCGCAACGCGTTCGTCCGGCTGGCCTTCGTCCTCAGGCAGGCCCGCAAGCGGACGAACACGATCGCCAACTCGTACATCGAGCTCATGCAGTGGATCGCGGCGCTGGCCGGCGCCGCGCTCGTCAACACCGCCGCCGACCACGTGTTCGACGGGACGCTGTCGGTCGGCGGGCTCGTCGCGCTGCAGCTCTTCCTCGTCGCCGCCCTCGCCCCCATCCCCCTGCTGTCCACGGTGCTCCAGCGCTACCTGGCGGCGCGGGCCAGCTTCCGGACCCTGTCCGAGCCGTTCACCGCGCCGATCCTGCCGGTGGAGCACGACGGGACGCGGCCGTGCGAGGACGCCCGCGGCGACGTCGTGCTCGAGGGGGTCACCTTCGCCTACCCCGGCACCGAGCGGCGGGTCCTGCACGGGGTGGACCTCACGGTCGCGGCCGGCTCGACGGTCGCCGTCGTCGGGCCGACCGGGGCGGGCAAGTCGAGCGTGGCGAAGCTCGTCGCCCGCGTGTACGACCCCGACGGCGGCCGCGTCACCGTCGGCGGCACGGACGTCCGCGAATGGGACCTCGTCAGCTACCGCCGCCGGATCGGCATCGTGCCCCAGGACGGCTTCTGCTTCCGCGGGACGGTCGCCGAGAACATCGCCTACGGCCGACCTGACGCGATGCGCTCGGACATCGAGGCTGCGGCGGAGGCGGTCGGCGCCCTCGACGCCGTGCTCGGGCTCGTCGGCGGCCTCGACGCCCGCGTCGAGGAGGAGGGTCGCAACCTCACCGCCGCCCAGGTCCAGCTCATCGCGCTGGCGCGGGCCTGGCTGACCGACCCCGACCTCCTGGTCCTCGACGAGGCGACCTCGAGCCTCGACCCCGCCACCGAGCAGCACGTCCTCGCCGCGACCCGGGCGATGGACTGCACCACGATCATGGTCACGCACCGCCTCCCCGTCGCGCAGTCGGCCGACGTCGTCGTGGTCGTGGCCGACGGGGCGATCGTCGAGTCCGGCTCGCCCGCCGCGCTCAAGCGGCGGCGGTCGAGCGCGTACGCGGCGCTGTGGGCCCGGGGCCCGGAGGTGGAGGCGCGGAT
>DATFFY010000076.1:0-2871 GCA_035249805.1 Acidimicrobiales bacterium
GCGGCCGACATCGCCGCGGCACCCAGGAGCTTCCGACCTGCGTGCCGCACGTGACCCGACCTCAGTCGGCGAAGACGCCGTCGTCGTACGGGTACGCCCGCTGCGGGGCGTGGTCCCGCTTCCAGACCATCAGCTTCCGGCGGAAGTAGCAGACCTCTTCGCCCCGCTGGTTGATGCCCTTCGTCTCGACCGTGACGATGCCCCGGTCGCCCTTCGAGGTCTCCTTGGCGTCGAGGACCTTGGTCACGGCGTAGATCGTGTCGCCGTGGAAGGTGGGCTTCGCGTGGAGCAGCGACTCGATCTCGAGGTTGGCGATGGCCGCCCCGCTCACGTCGGGCACGCTCAGGCCGAGGACCAGGGAGTACACGAGGTTGCCGACCACGACGTTCTTGCCCTGCACGGTCTCGTTCTCCGCGAACCACGCGTTCGTGTGCAACGGGTGGTGGTTCATCGTGATCATGCAGAACAGGTGGTCGTCGTACTCGGTGATCGTCTTGCCGGGCCAGTGCTTGTACACGTCGCCGGGGACGAAGTCCTCGAAGTGGCGGCCGAAGGGCCGGTCGTACGTCGCCATCGCGGCCCGAGACTACGGGAGCACGAAGGCGCGGACCCAACCCCCGGGACCTGGACGTGGTCTACTGGTGGGACCGGCGGAGTGAGTGGGCGGATCCCGACGGGGAAAGCGGTGCACCATGCGCAGAGCTCTCGTCGTTGCGATCGCGTTGCTCGCCTTCGGGGCGGGGACGGTGCTCCCGTCATCGGCCCAGGACGTCGAGTGGGAGACGATCGAGCTCCTCCCCCTCGTGGAGGGCGACGACGCCTTCGTGAGCGACGTCAACGACGCGGGCGTCAGCGTGGGCGCCAGCGGTGATGACCTCGGGTTCGGCACGCCGGTGCGCTGGGACGTCGACGGCGACCCGACCGCCCTGCCGCTTCCGCAGGGCTGCACCGGCGGCATGGTCCGCGACGTGTCGAACACCGGTCTCATGGTGGGCTATTCGAACGCGTGTGGCGGTGGCATCGTCGGAGAACGGCCGATCCGGTGGAACGCGAACGGGACGCTCCTCGACGTGGTCCCCGCCACGATCCCGTCGCCGTGGCCCAACGCCGTGGTGAGCGACACCGGGTACGTCGCGGGATCGGCCTGGGCCGACGGTCGCCTCCAGCCGGCCGTCCAGGCGTTCGCCGGCGGCCCGGTCACGCTGCTGGCCGACGCCGGCTCGCCCGGCCCGACGGTCGTCACCGGGCTGACGAGCTATGGGTACGTGGTGGGCAACGTCCGCTTCCTCGGGCGGCCGGCCGGCGCGTCTGAGTTCATGCCGGCTGGGTGGATCGGCCCCTACGCGTTCCCGCTGTCCCTCGCCGCCGACGCCGAGGCGGTCGCCGTGAACGAGCCCGGGTACGCACTGCTCGAGCTGCGGGAGACGGCCGGCGCGTCCGATGACGTGCGCGGCGTCCTCGTAGGCCCAGGTGGACGGATCGTCGAGCTCCACAGCACGGCACAGGACAAGGACGAGATGGTCGACATCAACGACCTCAACATCGTCCTGGGGTCACGCGGCGAGGCGGACGACATCTACGGCGCGCTCTTCGGCACCTCCGGCGTCGTGCCGCTCGAGGACCTCGCGGCCGCGGGCGACGGCGCCGCCTGGGGCCGGTACCGCTTCCCCGTCGCGCTCAACGACGACGTCTGGGTGGTCGGACTGCACGGCGACGCGGGACACATCCGGAGCTGGCTCCTGCGCCCACCGACCTCCTGAGCGGACTCCCGACCGCGGACCCGGGGCGTCAGGCCGTGTGGACGACGAGGACGTGGCAGCCGGCCTGGTGCGTCACGGTGTTGGGAGTGCTGCCGAGGACCCGGCGCGCGCCGTGCATCCCCCGGCTGCCGACGACGATGAGGTCCGCGGCCGCCGTCTTGGCGATCTCGATGAGGCACGCGGCTGCCGAGCCGGCGGGGTCATGGGTCTCCACGGGCACCTTGGCCGACTCCGCTTCGGCCACCGCCTCCTGGATCGCGGCCGCCGAGGCCTCCGCCGCCGCCGTCCCGGGATCGAGCCCCGTCGCCCCCAGCTCGGCCGCCCCGGCCAGCCCCATGGCCGGCTGTCGGGCCGACACGACGTGCAGCGTGGCGCCGGTCAGCCGAGCGAGCTCGACGGCGTGCGAAACGGCGTTGTGCGCCGTCCGCGACCCGTCCGTCCCCACGACGATGGTCCGGTACATGGTGGCCTCCCGCGCAGCCGGGCCCGGTGCTCCGGCGTTGCCGCGACAGTACGGGGCCGACGTTTCGCGTGCAGGCGACGTGGCCGATGCCACATGCGAATGTCACACACCCCACACGGAGGTGACGTGGAACCGTCGGACAACCGCAACGTGCGTGGGGGATATTGCGCCCAGGGCCTACGGAGAGCGGAGAGGGTCATGCGGCACGCGCGGTTCAGCCTCGAGGAGCAGGTCGGCGGCCTCGTCGACGAGGAGCGCTACGAGCTGCGCCGTCCCACCACCCACGCGCCGGACCCCGAGCCGACGCAGCCGAGGCTCGAGCAGCCGCGCCGCCCCTTGACGATCCGGGCCAGCCGGGTCGACGGCGCCGGCGCCTCGCACGCCGCCTGAGCACCGAAGCCCCGGGGCCACCGGCGTCCTGGTGTGCCACGCGCCACACCGTGAACGTCGGATCGCGAACGGTCCGCCCGGGCCTTCGGGCCCATGCTCCTCCCGAGGGAACGGAAGGACACGGGGGCAACCATGCGGCGGAACCGGATCAACCTGGAGGATCAGGTGGGCGGCCTGGTCGTGCGGCACGACGAGCGGCGGCGGCTGCGACTGCGGCGGGGCACGGGCGACCCCGTCGAGGACTGGGGCGCAGAGGTG
>DATFFY010000077.1:0-4091 GCA_035249805.1 Acidimicrobiales bacterium
GCCACGAAGGCGGAGTGGCTCCTGACCGAGGGCGCCGTGCCGGTCACGGCGGACCTGGCCCTCGGCACCGTCGACGCGTGGGTGCTGTGGAACCTCACCGGCGGCCCGGACGGGGGCGTGCTCGCCACCGAGCCGTCGAACGCCAGCCGCACGATGCTGTTCGACATCCGCACGCTGGCGTGGAGCGACGAGCTGCTCGACCTCTTCGGCGTGCCCGCCTCCGCGCTCCCCGAGGTCCGGCCGTCGAGCGGCCGGTTCGGCACCACGGCCGGCGACAGCGGGCTCCCCAGCGGCATCCCCGTGTCCGGGATGGCCGGGGACCAGCAGGCCGCCCTCTTCGGGCAGGCCTGCCTCGAGCCGGGGATGACGAAGAACACCTACGGCACCGGCAGCTTCGTCCTCATGCACGTCGGCGACACCTGCCCCGAGCCCGTCGAGGGCCTGCTCACCACGGTCGGCTGGACGCTGGCCGACGGCGCCCGCGCCTACGCGCTCGAGGGCGCCGTGTTCGTCACCGGCGCCGCCGTGCAGTGGCTCCGCGACGGCCTCGGGATCATCGAGCGGGCGGAGGAGACCGCCGCCCTCGCGGCCAGCGTCGACGACAGCGGCGGCGTGGTCGTCGTGCCCGCCTTCACGGGCCTCGGCAGCCCGTGGTGGGACCCCTACGCGCGCGGCACCGTCGTCGGGATCACGCGGGGCACGGGCCGGGCCCACCTGGCCCGCGCCGTGCTCGAGTCGATCGCGCTGCAGACCCGCGACGTCGTGCTCGCGATGTCCGAGGCGTCCGGCCACCCGATCACCGCCCTCAAGGCCGACGGCGGCGCGTCGGCCAACGACGTGCTGCTCCAGCTGCAGGCCGACCACCTGGGCGTGCCCGTGTCGCGCCCGGTGGTGCAGGAGACGACCGCGCTCGGCGCCGCCTACCTCGCCGGCCTGGCCGAGGGCGTGTGGGCCTCCCCCGCGGAGATCACCGCGAACTGGCAGCTCGACGCCACCTTCGAGCCGGCCGTCACCCAGGACGAGCTGGCGCCGCAGCACGCGGCGTGGGCCCGCGCCGTCGAGCGGTCGCGGGGCTGGGCGACGGGCGAGCCCTGACGTCCCTCGCCCGCCGCCCCGTCACCCCTGGACGGAGGGGTGGTTGCGGATCGACGAGTAGCGGATGATCTCCCGGAGGCGGGTGTCGACGATGCGGGCCAAGGCGGCCACCTGTCGTCGCTCCCGGGCCCGGTACGCGGTGCCGTCGCGACCGACGACGAGGGCGAGGCCGACCGACGGCAGCGGCGACCACACCACGTCATCGGGGCCCGACTCCCCCGCGGCGACCCGGGCCGAGGACTGGCTCCCTTCCACGAAGGCGGTCAGCCACGCCGCCGGGGGCACGGGGCCCTCGGCGGCGAGGATCTCGCCGCTGCGAAGCCCGATCACCGCGGCCCACTCGGCCCCCACGGCCCGGCCGGCGTGCACGACGACGGCCTGGGTGAGCTCCTCCTGGTCGGTGGCCCCGCACAGCAGGGCCGCCGTCTCGAGGGCGTCGAGCCGGGGGTCGTGCAGGGCGTCGGCCACCGGCCGGATCTCCTCCACGTCGACGCCGTCGACCTGTCGGATCTCCTGCACCAGGAGGTCCTGCAGCCCCTCCTCGGGCAGCTCGACCACGAGCTCGTCGACGGCCCGGCCGCCACCCCGCTCGAGGATCTCGATGCCGACGATCTCACCCCGCACCGCGCCGATGCGGCTGGCGACCTGCCCCAGGGCACCGGGACGGTCGGGCAGCCACAGGCGCACGACGTAGGACTCCATGGCCGGCAACGTACGGACCGGATGTGAACGAGAGGTTTCTCGCGGGGCACGGCCCCGCGAACAAGGGGGGCCGTTCTTGACCGGTCGGTCAAGTGACCGTACGGTTCCGGCCGTGACCAGACGGCTGACCCAACGCGGCAAGGAGCGCCGGGAGCAGCTGATGGCCTTCGCCGCCAGCCGGTTCGCCGAGCAGGGCTACCACCCCACCTCGGTCTCCGAGATCGTGTCGGGCCTGGGCGTGGGCAAGGGCGTCTTCTACTGGTACTTCGACTCGAAGGAGCAGCTCTTCCTCGAGATCCTGCGAGACGCCCAGACGGACCTGCGGCGCAAGCAGCAGCAGGCCATCGCGGACGAGCCGGACCCCGTGCGGCGCATCGAGCGCGGCCTGCGGGCGTCGCTGGCCTGGTCCGAGGCCCACCGGGACCACAACAAGCTCATCCAGTTCGCCGCCACCGAGCAGGCCTTCGCGCCGGCGCTGCGGCGGGGGCAGGACATCGCCGTCGCCGACGTCGTCAAGCACGTGAAGGACGCGATCGCGCAGGGCCGCATCCGGGACACCGACCCCGACGTGCTCGCCCACGCCATGGTCGGCGTGACCGGCCACCTGGCCCGCACGTTCATCTACGAGCGGGGCGAGTCGGCGGAGTCGGTGGCCGACGCGGCCGTGGCCTTCTGCCTCCAGGGCCTCCTGGGCGACAGCTGAGCTGATGCCTGCCTCACCCGAGCTTGGGTAGGGCCTTCTTCAGGTTGCGCATGGCCTGGGCGATGCGCTGCTCGTTCTCGATGAGCGCGAACCGGACGAAGCCCTCGCCCCCGGGCCCGAAGCCGATGCCCGGCGACAGCGCCACCTCCGCGTCGCGCACGAGCATCGACGCGAACTCGACCGAACCCATCTCGGCGTAGGGCTCGGGGATCGGCGCCCAGGCGAACATCGTGCCCTTGGGGCGGGGCATGTCCCACCCCATGCGGTCGAGCCCGTCGCAGAGCGTGTCCCGCCGCCGCTGGTACACGGCCTGCACCTCGCTCGGGAAGTCCACGGCCTCGTTGAGGGTGACCGTGGCCGCGATCTGGATCGGCTGGAACGCGCCGTAGTCGAGGTACGACTTGAGCTTGGCCAGCGCCTGCACGACCTCGCGGTTGCCGGACATGAACGCCATCCGCCAACCGGCCATCGAGAACGACTTCGTCATCGAGTACAGCTCGACCGCGCACTCCTTCGCGCCCTCGGCCTGGAGGATCGACGGCGGCTGCCACCCGTCGAAGCCGAGCTCGGCGTACGCGTTGTCGTGGACGACCACGACCTCCTTCTCGCGGGCGAAGTCGACGAGGCCCTGGAAGAAGTCGAGGTCGACGCAGGCGGTCGTCGGGTTGTGCGGGAAGGAGCACACGATCACCCGCGGCCGGGGCCACGTGTGCTCGAACACGTGGCGGATGCGGTCGAGGAACGCCCCGTCGTCGTTGACGTCGGTCGTCATCGGGACCTCGCGCACCGTCGCTCCGGCGAAGAGCGGCCCCCAGATGTGGATGGGGTACGAGGGGGAGGGCACGATCGCCGCGTCGCCGTGGTCGAGCAGCACCCACATGAGGTGGCTGAAGCCCTCCTTCGCCCCGATGGTCGTGATGACCTCCGTGTCGGGGTCGAGGTCGACGTCGAACCGCCGCTCGTACAGGTCGGCCACCGCCCGGCGCAGCTTCGGGATGCCCCGGCTCGCGGAGTACCGGTGGTTCCGGGTGTTGTGGGCGGCCTCCGTGAGCTTCTCCACCGCGATCTCGGGCGACGGGATGTCCGGGTTGCCGAACCCGAGGTCGATGACGTCCACGCCGGCTCGCCGGGCCTCGATCTTCAACCCGTCGATGATGGTGAAGACGTACGGGGGCATCCCGTTGATGCGGCGGAACTCCATGCGTCGAGGGTACTGCCGGCTCAGACGTCCCCCGTAGCCAGAAGCGCGGCGCCGATGGCCCCCGCCTGCTCCCCCAGCACCGCCGGCTCGATGGCGACGGTCGGCCGGCGCGCCCCCGCGAGGATGCGGTCCTGCACCGAGGTGCGCACCGTCGGCAGGAGGAGATCGGCCGCCTCCACCAGCCCGCCGCCCATGACGACGAGCTGCGGGTCGAGGATGTTGACCAGGTTGGCCAGGCCGAGGGCGATCCACCCGGCCAGCTCCTCGAGCACCAGCCGGGCCTCGGCGTCGCCGCGTCGGGCCACCTCGGTGACGTGCTCGCCGCGGACCTGCTCGGGGTCCCCGCCGGCCAGGTCCACCGCGGCCGCCAGGCGGCCGCCCAGCGCCGCG
>DATFFY010000078.1:0-3348 GCA_035249805.1 Acidimicrobiales bacterium
GGGGCGGGGCAGGTCGTGATCGCGGGCGACCCGGACGCCATCGCGGCGGCCGGGAAGGTGGCCAAGGAGCTCGGCGCCCGCAAGGTGCTCCCCCTGCCGGTCGGCGGCGCCTTCCACACGCCGTTCATGGCACCGGCGGCCGAGCGCCTGGCCCGGGCCCTCGGCGCGACCCGGTTCGCGGACGGCGAGGTGCCGGTCGTCGCCAACGTCGACGCGCAGCCCCACCGCGACGGTGAGGGCATGGCCGGCCGTCTGGAGGCGCAGCTGACGGCGCCCGTGCGCTGGAGCGAGAGCGTCGAGTGCATGCGGGCGGCCGGCGCGACGACGTTCGTGGAGCTCGGCCCCGGCACGGTCCTCACCGGTGTGGCGAAGCGGGCCAACCCCGACGGCACGAACCTCGCCGTGGCGGAGCCCAAGGCCCTCGAGGCCGTGCGGGAGGCGGCGGCGAAGGCGACCGCGGTCGAGCGCCACGACGGCGAGCACCTGTTCGCCAGCGAGCGACTCGTCGTCAGCCCCGCCGCCGGCATCTTCGTGCCGGCCGACGTGGCCGAGGGCGAGCAGATCGAGCGCGGCCGGGTCGTGGGCCACGTCGCGGGCGAGGCCATCCGATCGCCGTTCCGCGGTGCCGTCATGGGCGTGCTCGCGGTCACGGGCGAGCGCCTCACCCGCAGCCAGCCGGTGGCCTGGCTCCGCGCCACGTGAAGAGCCGGATCGTCGGCTGGGGCGCAGCCCTGCCCGACAAGGTGCTCACCAACGCGGACCTCGAGGCCACCCTCGACACGAGCGACGCGTGGATCGTCGAGCGCACCGGCATCCGCGAGCGCCGCGTCGGGGGGACCACGACCGGGCTCGCGCTCGAGGCGGCGGAGCAGGCGCTGGCGCGCGCTGACGTCGCTCCCGGAGACCTCGACCTCGTCCTCGTGGCCACCTGCACCCCCGACGACGCGCTGCCGGCCGTCGCCACGCAGGTGCAGCGCGGGCTGGGCGCCCACTGCGGCGCGCTCGACGTGAACGCGGCCTGCTCGGGCTTCGTCTACGGCCTCGTGGCGGCCGAGGGGTTCCTGCGCTCGGGCATGCGCCGGGTGCTCGTCGTGGGCGCCGAGACGCTCTCGCGCATCGTGGACTGGGACGACCGCGGCACGGCGATCCTGTTCGGGGACGGGGCCGGCGCGGTCGTGCTGGAGGCGGGCGAGCCGGACGGCCCGGGAGGGCTCCTGGGGTGGGACCTCGGGTCCGACGGCTCGCTGCGCCACCTCCTCCACGCCGACGTGGGTGGGACCATCGTCATGGACGGCCCCGAGGTGTTCCGTCGAGCGGTGCGGGTCATGGTCGACTCGGCCCAGCGGGCGCTCGAGGCGGCGGGGCTGACCGCCGACGACCTCGCCCTCGTCGTGCCCCACCAGGCGAACCAGCGCATCATCGCCTCGGCGGCGGCCAAGCTCGGGGTGCCCGCCGACCGCATCGCGATGGTCCTCGAGACCACCGGGAACACCTCCGCGGCGTCGATCCCGCTGGCCCTCGCCGACGCGGCCGACGCGGGGCGGCTCGGCCCCGGGGACCCCGTCCTCCTCGTCGGCTTCGGCGCGGGCATGACGTGGGCCTCCGCCGTGCTGGAGTGGTCACACACGAGCGAGCGTGCGAGCGAGCCAGCGTCACAGGCATCCCGGAGCGGCACCGCCGCTCCGCGGTCATCCAGCCGCGCGCTACCGACTTCGGGGCTCACTCGATGACGACCTCACGCACCGTGCTCGTGACGGGCGGCAGCCGCGGCATCGGCCTGGCGTGCGCGCAGGCCTTCGCCGCCGCGGGTCATCGCGTGGCGGTGACCACGGCGACCACCCCGGTCGACGACCCCGTCCTGCTCGCGGTGAAGTGCGACGTCACCGACCCCGACCAGGTCGAGGCGGCCGTCACCCGGGTCGAGGAGGAGCTCGGCCCGGTCGAGGTCCTCGTCGCCAATGCGGGCATCACCCGCGACGGGCTCCTGGTGCGCATGTCCGAGGAGGACTTCACCGACGTGGTGAGCACGAACCTCACGGCCACGTGGCGGCTGTGCAAGCGGGTCGTCCCGAGGATGATGCGGGCCCGATGGGGGCGCATCGTCGTGGTGTCGTCGGTCGCCGCCTACGCCGGGGCCGCCGGGCAGGCCAACTACGCCGCGTCGAAGGCGGGCCTGATCGGGCTCACCCGCTCGGTGGCCCGCGAGTACGGCCCGCGCGGCATCACCGCCAACGTCGTCGCCCCCGGGCCGATCGACACGGACATGTTCGCGGCGACACCGGACGACGCCCGCGCCGCCCTGGCCGCCCAGGTCGCCGTCGGGCGCATCGGCACTCCCGCCGAGGTGGCCGCCGCGGTCGCCTTCCTCGCCTCCGACGAGGCCGCCTTCGTCACCGGGGTCGTGCTCCCGGTCGACGGCGGGCTCGCGATGGGCCACTGACCTACCGTCCACCCAACCCCCCAAGACCCTAGGAGCCAACGACGATGAGCGACACCCTCGAGAAGTTCACCGAGATCGCGGTGCAGATCCTCTCGGTCGACGCGACGAAGGTCGTGCCCGAGGCGAGCTTCGCCGACGACCTCGACGCGGACAGCCTCGACCTGGCCGAGCTCGTGATGGAGCTCGAGACCCAGTTCGACATCACCGTCGAGGAGGAGGAGCTGGCCGACATCAAGACGGTCGGGCAGGCCCTCGACCTGGTGAACGGCAAGCTCGCCGCGAGCGCCTAGCGATGACCGGCCGACGGGTCGCGGTCACGGGTGTCGGCGTCCTCGCGTCGTGCGGCACCGGCATCGACGCGTTCTGGGACGGGCTCTGCGCGGCACCGCCCGAGGGCGAGCGCCGCGTGCAGGACTTCGACCCCGCGTCGGTGTTCGACAACCCCAAGGAGGCCCGCCGGGCCGACCGCGTCACGCAGCTGGCCCTCGCCGCCGCCACGCAGGCCATGGAGCAGGCGGGCGACGTCGGAGGGGATCCCGTGCGCCGCGGCGTGCTCGTGGCCAGCGGCATCGGCGGCATCGGCACCCTCGAGGAGCAGATCGGCCGGTACGTCGAGGGCGGCGCGCGCCGCGTGTCCCCGTTCCTCGTGCCGATGATGATGCCGAACGCGCCGAGCGCGGCGGTGTCGATGCGCTGGGGTTGGCAGGGCCCGTGCCAGACGGTGGGCACCGCCTGCGCGGCCGGCACCCACGCGATCGTCGACGCCGCGCTGTGGGTCTCGAGCGGGCGCTGCGACGCGGTGCTCGCCGGCGGGACCGAAGCGGCGATGACGCCGGTGAGCATCGCCGGCTTCACGAACATGACGGCCCTCTCGTCCAGCGGGGTGTCCCAGCCGTTCGCGGCCCGTC
>DATFFY010000079.1:0-4863 GCA_035249805.1 Acidimicrobiales bacterium
GTCGAAGATGTCGCCCTCGAGGTCGAGGTCGCCGCTCACGTACGCGCGGGCCAGGCCGAGCTCGCCGGGGGCGCCGGCGATGCGGCGCAACGCCTCGGGGCGGCGCACGTGGATGGTGCCGAGGGTGGCCTCGCCGAGCCCGCTGCCGTCCCACAGGGCGATGCGGATCGGCGGGTCCTCGCCCAGGAGGGCGTGCACGAGCGGAGCGATGGCGGCTGCGGCCGTGCGCTCGACGGCTCCGGCACCGCTCCTGGAGGCGGACTCGGCCCGATGGGAGGTGAGGGTTGCCATGGAGGTACCTCCTGCCGCGCACCCCTTCCCGACCTGGGGCGCCTCGCGCCCTGAGGTTACCGACGGCCCACGATCCCGGCTACGGGATCAGCACCTGGACGATCTCGCCGATGCGAGCGCTGGCCACCTTCCGCGGGAGCCCGCCCGTGGCGAGGTGCTCGACGGCCAGCGCGAAGATCTGCCCGCTCAGCACGCGCCCGAGCGCGGCCTTGTCGCCGTGGACCTCGGGGAAGCCGTCGGCGAGCCACGCGCCCAGCGTCGTCTCGACCAGCTCGACCACCACGGCCACGCTGCTGCTCGCCTCGTCCTCGCCTCGGATCGCCTCGCCGAGGAGGAGGCGGAGCACCTGCTCCTCGAGCAACGCGTTGTCCCAGATCCACTCGAGGAGGTCGGTGAGCCGCTCGCGGGGCGGGAGCGAGGCGTCGATGGCGGGCGGCTCGTCGGCCAGGCGCTCCCCGTACCGGCGCTCGTCCATGACGGCACGGAGGATGTCGGCCTTCGAGGGGAAGTAGTGGTAAATCGTCGCCACGTTGAGCCCGCACGCGGCGGCGAGCTGGCGCATGGAGGCCCCGGCCGAGCCCTGCTCGCTCATGAGTGCCAGGGCCGCGTCGAGGATGCGCGTGCGTGGGTCGGTGGCCTCGCTCCGGACGGCCGACATCAGCGAGCCGGCTCGGGGGTGAAGACGGCGGGCAGGTGCTCGAGGGACAGCACGAGCGCCGAGTCGCCGCGCTGGGGGATCGTGCCCGCGGGCACCTGGATGTCGCCGAGCCGCTTGAACAGCTCCTCGAACACCACCCGCACCTCGGCCCGGGCCAGGTTGGCGCCGAGACAGTAGTGGGTGCCGATGCCGAAGGCGAGGTGCGGGTTCGGGCTGCGGTCGACCCGCAGCTCGTCCGGCGCGTCGAACACGTCCTCGTCGCGGTTGGCCGACTGGTAGAGCATGAAGACCTTCTGCCCGGCCTTCAGGTCCACGCCGTTGTAGGTGTGGTCCTCGGTCACCGTCCGGGAGAAGGAGAGGACCGGCGAGACGTACCGGATGATCTCCTCGACGGCCGTGTCCCACAGCGACGGGTCGTCGATGACGCGCTGCTTCTGCTCGGGGAAGCGGGAGAACGCGACGAGGCCACCGGTGAGCGCGTTGCGGGTCGTCTCGTTGCCGGCGACGACGATGAGGACGAGGAACATCAGCAGCTCGTCGTCGGTGAGGGTGACGTTGATCCGCTCGTCGCTCGCGCCGCCGCTGTCGGCCCGTTCCAGCGCACCGTCGTCGAAGGCCTGCGTGAGGATCGTGATGAGGTCGTCGTGCCCCTCGGGGTCGGCCCGGCGCTGCTCGATCAGCCCGGTGCACATCGCCGCGTACTCCCCGAACGCCTCGGCGGCCGCGTGGAGCACGGGGTCGTCGGGGTCCTCGTGGCCGTCGCCGGCCATCATGGCGTCGCTCCACTTGTAGAGCCGGTCGCGCTGCTCGGGGTCGAGGCCCATGAGCTCGGCGATCACGATCAGCGGCACGTGGATGGCGAAGTCCTCGACGAAGTCGAGCGAGCCGCGGTCGGCCACCTGGTCGATGATCTCGTTCGAGAGCTCGCGGATGTGGTCGGTGAGCTCTCGCACCTTGGCCGGCGTGAAGCCCTTGTTGATGAGGCGGCGCTGGCGGGTGTGCTCCGGGTCGTCCATCGCGATGATCGACATCGGCGCGGCCACCTTCGGGCGCACGCCGTCGGCGGCCGAGTACAGCTCCTGGTTGCGGGAGATGTGGGAGACGTCGGCGTGGCGGGAGATGACCCACAGCTCGTTCTTGGCGTCCCAGTGGATGGGGCTGTGGCGGCGGAGCCAGCGATAGGCCTCCCAGGGGTCGTCGTAGAAGCGGGGGTCCAGGACGTCGATCTCCATGGGCCAAAGTGTCGATCAAACGATTGTTTGAGTCAAGCGATGTGGCAGGATCTCCTCCGTGCGCCGCCGCCCCAACGTCTTGTTCGTGGTGTCCGACCAGGAGCGGGAGCGCTCTTGGCTGCCGCCGTCGGTCCGCCTGCCGTGGCGGGAGCGCCTCATGGCCGAGGGCGTGGAGCTGGCCAACCACTGGACGCACTCGGCCCCGTGCTCGCCGTCGCGGGCCACGATGATGACGGGCCGCTACCTGCCCGGGCACCAGGTGTACGACAACACCGTCTTCAAGTGGCACCACAGCCTGGACCCGGCCGTGCCCACCGTCGGTTCCGTGCTGGGCGACGCCGGCTACCGCTCGAGCTACATCGGGAAGTGGCACCTCACCTACGGGCCCACGCCGCCGATGGACCTGTACGGCTACGCCGACTGGGACGGGAACGACCAGCACTTCATGGGCTGGGCCGGCACCGGCGTGCACTTCGACCCCGTGATCGCCACCTCGGCCGCCCGCTGGCTCGACGCGAACGGCGCCCAGGCCGATCCGTGGTTCCTCACCGTCGCGTTGGTGAACCCGCACGACGTGATGTGGTTCCCGATGGACCAACCCGAGTACCAGGCCTCGCACCCGGAGGAGCTGGCCGCCACCGAGGCGCTCCTCGCGCAGGCCCGGTGGAAGGACGGCGAGGCCGTGCCGCCGTTCACCGAGGACTACGCGGACGTGGTCGACGAGCTCCCCGCCAACTTCCACGACGACCTGCTCACCAAGCCCGCCTGCCACCGGCAGTGGCGCTGGGACCAGCAGCACTGGCTCGCGGGGTACCTCGACCCCGCCGACCGCGAGTCGTGGCGGCGGCAGCTCGACTACTACGTCCGGCTGCACGAGCTGGCCGACGAGTCGCTCGGCCTCGTGCTCGCCGCCCTCGAGCGCAGCGGCGCGTGGGACGACACGGTCGTCGTCTTCACGTCCGACCACGGCGACATGTGCGGCTCCCACGGCCTGCGGTCGAAGGGGCCGTTCGTCTACGACGAGATCATGCGGGTGCCGTGCTACGTGAAGCCTGCTGCCGCGACCTCGGGCCCGGCGGTGGGCACCCGCACGGACGCGCTGTCGTCCCACGTCGACCTGGCCCGCACGATCTGCGGCTTCGCCGGCGTGGAGCCCGACCCCGGCTTCCAGGGCGTCGACCTCGGTCCGCTCGTGGCCGATCCCGCCGCGACGGTCCGGGACCACGTGCTGTTCGCCCATGCCACCGCGCACACGTCGAACATCCGCGCCACGCGCTGGGCCATCCGCGGGATCTTCGACGGCCGCCACAAGTACGCGCGGTACTACGGCGTGGGCGGCGGGCTCCCGAACGACGACTTCACCGGTGTCCCCACGCCGATGCTGTACGGCCCCGACGCGGCGTTCGAGGACCAGGAGCACGAGTGGTACGACCAGCACGAGGACCCCTACGAGCTGGTCAACCTCGCGATGGACAACGGCCGGCGGGCCGAGCTCCAGGCCCGCTTCGACGACCTGCGGGCCATCGAGGCCAAGGAGCTCCTCCCCGTCAGCTGAAGCGGCGGAGCGCGTCCCAGATCTCGGGCCACGGGCGGCGGAGGCCGCGGCACAAGGTGATCGGCTGGTCCTGGATCTCGTTGTCGACGTCGTGCCCGTTGTCGATCGTGGCGACCTGCTCGCAGTCGACGAAGTGCGCGCCGAGCCGGTCGGGCCGATAGCGGATCGCGACGACGGTGGCGTCGGGATCGCTCGGCTCGCGGAAGTCGGCGTAGCTGTTGTGACCGGAGTACGCCGCCGGCAGGCCGCGGGCCGGACCGAACCGGTCGATGGCTCCTGCCTCCCCGTAGGTCAGCGCGAGCAGGATCACGTCCTCCTGCTCGTCCTCCGGCAAGCCGCGGACGACGGCCGCCACCTGGTCGACCAGCTCCGGCCAGCCGATGCTCTCGACCGCCGCCTCGTTCACCACCCCGGTGACGTCGACGGCGCCGGTCGGGAGCACCGGCAGCGCGAGGGGGATGGTCACCACCGTGCTGACCAGCAGCAGACCGGTCAGCAGCCGCTGGCGCTCCTGGCCCACCCAGGTCACGACGCCGGCGATGAGCACCACCACCGTGAGGGGCATGACGTAGTACGGACGACCCGCGGTGACGAAGGTGATCGCGAGCCCGACCGGCCACATCCACAGCAGGGCTCGGAACGGGCGCAGCGGCTCCTCCCGGCCGAGGGCCCGGGCGCCGGTGAAGAGCACGACGGCGAGGAGGGGCCCGCCGAAGAGGAGCTGGAGGGGGAAGAGCGTGGCCCGGTTCTCGCCGGCCAGGCGCTCGGAGAGCGCCTCCGCCATCTCGAGCTGCGGCCAGTCGTGGTCCGCCTGCCACAGGAGGTTCGGGAGGACGATCAGCAGCGCCAGCCCGCCGCCGGCGAGGAGCCACGGCGACCGGAGCAGGCGCCACCGCCGGGCGAGCGCGAGACCGACGAGCACGGTGATGGCGAGCATCACCACGAGGTGCTTGTTCCACAGCGCGAGCCCGGCGACGGCGCCGAACGCGAGCCACCAGCGCGGGTCGTCCGTGCGCAGCAGCCGCGCGGTCAGCCAGAGCAGGGCCATCCAGGCCGTGAGGTCGAAGGCCGCCGTCGACAGGAGGTGGCCGACGCCGAGCGGGAAGCCGCAGCAGGCCAGCGCCGCG
>DATFFY010000080.1:0-6084 GCA_035249805.1 Acidimicrobiales bacterium
CGCGATGACGGCCACGATGGCGCACCGTGGGCCCGACGGCGTCGGCGAGTGGGTGCGAGGCCCCGTCGCTCTGGCCCATCTGCTCCTGCGGACGACCTCGGTCGAGGTCGCCGGGCGACAGCCGCTGGAGGACCCGACGGGACAGGTCGTGCTCACGCTGGACGGCCGCATCGACAATCGCGCCGAGATCCGGTCGGACCTGGGTGGCGAGGCAGCCCTCCTCCGCGACCGCTCGGACCCGGAGCTGCTCCTCAGGGCCTACCTGCGCTGGGGCCGCGCGTGTCTGCGCCGCATGGTCGGCGACTTCGCCGTGGCGGTGTGGGACGGCCGCACCCGCGAGCTCCTGCTCGCCCGCGACTTCCTCGGCGCGCGGCCCCTCCTCTACCACCAGGGGGCCCACGGGCTCCGGTGGGCGTCCGAGCCCCAGGCCGTCATGGCGGACCCGACCGTGCCGCGCACGATCGACGCCGCGATGGTCGGCGAGCACTTGAGCACGACCCCGCGCAGCCTCGTCGACACGCCACTCGTGGCCGTCAAGCGAGTCCCCCCCGCCCACGCGCTCGTGTGGCGGGACGGGCGGGTGCGGCTCGAGCGGCACTGGACCTGGGAGCCGGGGCCGGCCCGCACGGGGGATCCACAGGACCTCGCCCGCGAGCTGATGGACGTCCTGGAGACCGCGACCGGAGCCGCCCTCGACGCCCCTGGACCGGTCGCCGCCGAGCTGAGCGGCGGCGTGGACTCGTCCACGATCGTGGGCCTCGCCGACCGCCTCGTGCGCGACGGCAGGGCCCCGGGCCCCCTCGAGGTCCTCTCCCTGGTCTTCCCGGGTCGACCGCACGACGAGTCGCAGCACATCCGGGCCGTCGCGCACCATCTCGGGATCGGGGTGACGGAGCTCGAGCCGGCGCCGGCGGGACGCGCCCACTACGTGGAGCAGATCCACCGACACCTCGACCTGCCCGAGCCTCCCAACGTGGCGATGCACCGCGAGCTGCACGCCACCGCCCGGGAGCGCGGCGCCCGCGTGCTGTTGACCGGGAAGGGCGGCGACGAGTGGCTCACCGGCAGCCGCCTGCAGCTGGCCGACGCGCTGCGCCGGGGCCGCCTCCGTCAGGCCTGGCACACGGCGAGCGTGGACCGACACGTGTTCGTGGCCCGCGGGCGACTCCACCAGCTCGGTCGAGACGGCCTCCTCCCGATCCTGCCGGCCGCCCTCCAGCGACTGGCCGGGCGACTCGCCGGCCACGACGACCCGCCCCGCTGGCTCACCCGGGCGTTCTGGGCCGAGCACCACCTGGCCGACCGCCTCCGCCGGCCGACCCTGCGGGGTCCGAGCCTGGCGACGGCAGAGGTCGCGGGATGGCTCGAGGACGGGACGACCGTGGCGCTGGCGGAGTCCCGGGAGCGGACGCTGGCCAGAGCAGGGCTCGAGGGCCGCAGCCCCTTCGACGACCGTCGGGTGGTGGAGCTGGCGCTCGCGCTCCCGGATCTCGTGCGCCGCCGGGGGCCGAACACGAAGTGGGCCGTCCGGGTCGGCACCGAGGGGCTCATCCCGGACGCCGTCCGGAGGCGGTCCGACAAGGCGAACGTCGTTCCGGCGTTCACCGAGGAGCTGGACGCCCAGGGAGGCGCGTCGCTCTACGCCCACCTGCGGCTGGAGGAGCTCGGGTGGGTCGACGGGGCGGTGGTCCGCGCCCTGTGGGAGGACCACGACGCCGCGCGGCGGGCAAGCGACCACCATCCGTGGGCGTGGGCCCTGTGGAACATTGCATGGACCGACGCATGGGTCTGCGGTATCGTGCGGAACGCCAATCCGTGATGGGTACCGACTGCAAAGGGCGAGTGATGCGCGAGAGTGCGAAGAAGCGGGCCTACAACACCCCCTCCCTCGTGGACTACGGGTCGATCGCGAAGTTGACGCAGGGCGGCGCGACTGGTGAGGGCGGCGGCGGGCCCATCGTCGACATCATGATCATGCTGCCGCTCTAGGCGGCAGGCCACTCACCTCCAACCCGGCATGTCCTCGCTGCTCCTCGCGGAGCACCGGGGCTACCTCGCCGACAAGTCGCGCGTCGTTGCGTTCGAGCGCGCCCTCGCAGCCGTCGTCCGTCCGGGCTCCACCGTCCTGGACCTCGGCTCGGGCACAGGGGTCCTCGGCTTGCTCGCCTGCCGCGCCGGCGCCCGCCACGTGTACGCGGTGGACGGCTCGACGATGGTCGCGGTGGCCCGGGGGGTCGTCCGAGCCAACGGGATGGCCGATCGCTTCACCTTCGTGAAGGCGCACTCCCTGCGAGCGAGCCTGCCCGAGCGCGTCGACGTCGTCGTGGCCGACCAGCTCGGGCCCTTCGGCCTCGAGGCCGGCGTGTTCGAGGCCTTCGCCGACGCCCGGCTGCGACACCTCGCGCCCGGCGGGACGCTGTTGCCCGGCCGCCTCCGTCTCCTGGTCGCGCCGGTGGAGCTCCCGGCGCTGTGGTCGGAGGTGGCGTTCTGGGATGACCGCCCCGCGGGGATCGATCTCTCGCCACTGGGCCCGTTGGCCCGGAACTCCCGCTACTTCACCACCGCGTCGCCCGACGACGTCCTGAGCCAGCCCGGAGTCGTGGCGGACACCGACCCCGGCGATGCCGGAGCCCTGCCCATCCGAGGGACGGTGCGGCTCATCGTGGAGCGCCCCGGCACCCTCCACGGGCTCGCCGGCTGGTTCGACGCGACGCTGAGCCCCGGCGTCGGCGTGTCCAACTCGCCGCTGGCTGCCGACCGGCTCGACCGCAGCCACACCTTCCTGCCTGCGGCCGATCCCGTGGTGGTCGCGCCGGGCCACGAGGTGACGGCTGAGATCGCCGCCGACCCGCGAGACGAGCAGTACCGATGGACGATCACCGTGCGCGACGCTGCAGGCACCGTGATCGCCTCCTCCTCCCACTCGACCCTCGAGGGCACACCGCTCACGCGGGAGGACCTGGCCCGCACGCGCCCCGACGCCACGCCGCGGCTCACACCCGACGGCGAGGCCCGCCGCACGGTGCTCTCGCTGTGCGACGGCCGACGAGCGCTCCACGAGATCGAGGGCGAGGTGCTCGACCGGCACCCCGACCTGTTCCCGGATCGCACTCGGGCCTCCGCGTTCGTCACCCGCGTGCTGCGCAACGACGCCTCCTGACGCCGTCGTGCCCGTCTACACCGTCGCCGGAACCCTGCTCGACATCGACTTCGAGGTGCCCGAGCTGGCCCCCGCGCCCGGCCCGAGTGCTCGCGCATGGACGCTCCGCCGCTCCGACGAGCTGGCCGGCGGGGAGCTGGAGCGGATCACCGAGCTGCGGCTGCCCAGCGGCACCTTGTGGGGGATCATCGAGACCGGTGACCACGGGTACCGGCTGACGTACCCGGACCGCGCGGAGGTCGACGTGGAGCCGGCCTCGCGACGGGTCCGCTACCGCGCCCGCCCGGAGCTCTCGGAGCCGACCGTGAGCCATCTGCTCGTCAACCAGGTGCTCCCGTACCTGCTGGTGGCGGACGGGGTGCTCGTGCTGCACGCGGCCTGCGTCGCGCTGGACGGCAAGGCCGTGGCCTTCGTCGGGCCGACCGGGATGGGCAAGTCGAGCCTCGCCGCCGCGTTCGTGCAGCGGGGGGCCGAGCTGCTGGCCGACGACATCGTCCCCCTCGTCGAGCAGGAGGACGGCCCGTACCTCGTCGCCCCGGTGTACCCCGGCCTTCGGCTCTGGCCCGACAGCGCCGCCTTCTTCGCGGGAGCGGCCGACGAGCTTCCGACCGTCGCGGACTACACGGACAAGCGGCGCTGGGACGGTCTGGGTGGGCCGTCCCCCGACCTGCGGCTGCCGCTCGTCGCGGTCGTGGCTCCGGGCAACGAGCCCGAGCCCGGACGCCCCGAGGTGCGGATCGGACGGCTCCGCGGCGCCGACGCGTTCATGACCCTGGCGGAGCACTCCTTTCGGCTCGAGCGCCGCGGTCGGGCCCGCCACGACGCCGACCTCGAGCGGTTCACGCGGCTGGCCGAGCGGGTGCCGGTCCACCTCATCGAGTACGCGCGGCGCTACGACCTCCTCCCGACGGTGCTCGAGGCGATCGAGGAGGCCGTGGGCCCCGAGACCTGACCGCGATGCGATGGCGGGGCGCCCCGGAGGGCACCCCGTCCGCCGCGGGTGGGCCGGGAAGGATTCGAACCTCCGTAGGCAATGCCGACTGGTTTACAGCCAGTTCCCTTTGGCCACTCGGGCACCGACCCAGGACGTTGGACGATAGCGGTGCCGCGGCGTGATCGCGAAGCCGGTCGCGGGGGCCAGTAGTGTGCTCCCCGATGTCGACGGAGGAACCGCACGCCGAGACGCAGTACTTCGGCTTCGCCGAGCTCCTCCGGGTCCTGGCCCGGCGATGGCGCTGGATCGCCGGCAGCATGGTGCTCCTCCTCGGGTTGGCCCTGTTCATCTCGCTCCAGCAGAGCAAGCAGTACGTGGCGTCGACCCGGCTGCTGATGCGCACGGTGGCGTCCGACACGGCGCTCATCGCCGATCCGAACGCGCAGATCCCGTTCTTCGCGGATCGTCAGCTGAACAACCAGATCCAGCTGATCGAGTCCGCCCAGGTGCGGGCGGCGGTGGAGGAGGAGTACCGCGGCGACGGCGAGGTCGGGAACGTGTCCGCGGAGGTCCTCGAGACCGGCTCCGACGCCGTGCAGCTCTCCGTGGAGTCCGACGACCCGAAGGCGGCGGCCGAGCTCGCCAACCTCTACGCCGACAAGTACATCGAGCTCACGCAGACGCAACGCCTCGACTCCCTCGAGGCCGCCAACGCGCAGATCGAGGCGCGCATCGCGTCCGTGAACGACCAGCGGGAGGCGGTGGCCGCGCCGCTCAGCGCCATCGAGGAGCAGCTGGCCACGAGCCCGGGCGACCAGCGCCTGCAGGCGGAGCGCCTCATCCTCATCCAGCAGCTCCAACCCGAGCTCGACGCGCTCGACGACCTCCGTGCGCTCTACACCCGCACCCGTGAGAACCTCGCCCTCACCACCAACCTGGCTCCCACCAACGTGGCCGAGGTCCTCAGCCGAGCGTCGGTGCCGTCCGATCCGGTGTCCCCGAAGCCCGTCCGCGACGGCATCATCGGCTTGATGGCCGGCGTGGGCCTCGGCCTGGCCCTCGCCCTGGCCCGCGAGTTCCTGGATCAGTCGATCCGCACGACCGACGACCTCGAGCGGGTCGTCAAGGGTCGCTACCCCATCCTCGGTGTCATCCCGGACGTCGGCGCGGCGGAGCTCGCGACCCTCCCCGGCCCCGGGACCCACACCGCGGTGGCCGAGGCCTATCGGGCCCTCAGGACCTCGGTCCGCTTCGCAGAGCTCGACGGGCCGATCAAGGTGATCCAGGTGACGTCGGCGTCGGCCGGCGAGGGCAAGACGACGACGGTCGCGAACCTCGCCCGCATGCTGACCCAGGCGGGACACCGCGTGGCCATCGCGTGCTGCGACCTCCGGCGACCCACCATCCACACCATGCTCGGGGTGCCGCTGTCTCCGGGGCTGGCCGACGTGGTCGTCGGCGAGCGCACGCTGGCCGAGGCGATCTCCCAGGCCGATCAGCTGACGTACGTGCTCCCCGCCGGGACCCCGCCGCCCAATCCGTCCGAGCTGCTCGGGAGCGCCAGGGCAGAGCGGGTCGTCGCGGCGCTGGCCGACGAGATGGACTACACGGTGGTCGACACGACGCCCGTGCTCCCGGTGACGGACTCGATCGTGGTGTCCCGGTTCGCCGACGCGACCCTGCTGGTGGTCCGGGCCGGCGGCACCACTCGCAAGGAGCTCGAGCAGTCGCTCGCCGCCCTGGAGCTCGCGTCGGCCCCGATCATCGGCCTCGTGCTGAACCGCGCGACGGCTGGCGACCGGAACGCCTACGGCTACGAGTACGGCGGCTACGCCTACCAGCCCCCCGCACGGCGGCCGGCTCCTGCCTTCGACGGTCCCACCGGCCAGCCGGCCGGGACCGGCGTCGGGTAGCCGGCCGCGCCCTTCCGCCGGATGACCCCGGTCGAGCCCGCTCCACCGGCAGCGGCTCGCAGGTCCCGTCGGCGCTG
>DATFFY010000081.1:0-4093 GCA_035249805.1 Acidimicrobiales bacterium
CCCGCAGGCGGGACTCCACGACCGGGGCCGCCCCGACGAGCGACTGGCGGACGCCCACCTCGTCGGCGGGCACGTGCCAGCGGTCCTCGGCGCCGATCCACCAGTCGAGGGACCAGGCGGCGCCGTCGAGCTGCACGAGGCCACGCGGGTCGACGCTGGCCAGGCGCACGGCGTCGAGCGTGCCGATCACCGTCCGCCGCGGGGGTCCGGCCATCCGGGTATCAGATCAGGTGCCCGGCATGCCGTGCATCTCGGAGCGCACGTTGCGCCCGAGCAGGCCGCGGTAGGCCTCGGTGGCGGGCATGCCCTCGTGGACGACGGCGAACACCGTCGACGCGATCGGCAGGTCGACCTCGTGCATCCCGGCGAGCTCCATGACGACCCGCGACGTCTTCACGCCCTCGGCCACCATGCTCATCTCGGCGATGATCTCGTCGATCTTCCGCCCGCGGCCCAGCTGCTCGCCCACGTAGCGGTTGCGGCTCTGGGTCGAGATGCACGTCGCGATGAGGTCCCCCATGCCGGCCAGCCCGGAGAAGGTCCGCTGCTCGCCACCCATCGCACACCCGAGGCGGGTGAGCTCTGACAGCCCGCGCGTGATGACCGCGGCCCGGGTGTTGTCACCGGTGCCGAGGCCGTCGGCCATGCCCGACGCGATCGCGATGACGTTCTTGAGCGCGCCCGCCACCTCGCAGCCGACCACGTCGTGGTTCGTGTAGACGCGGAAGAGGTTCGTCGCGAAGACCTCCTGGAGGGCCTCGGCGATGGTCGTGTCCTCCATCGCGATCACCGACGCGGCCGCATCGCCGGCCAGGATCTCCTTCGCGAGGTTCGGGCCCGTGAGCACGCCGTGCGGGTGACCGGGCAGCTCCTGGGCCAGCACCTCGGTCATGCGCTGCAGCGTCCCCTGCTCGAGACCCTTCGACAGGCTCACCACGGGGACCCACGGGCGCAGGAACGCGGCCAGCTCCTTTGCCGTCTCCCGCATGCCGTGCGACGGGACCCCCATCACCAGCACGTCCGCGCCGGCGACGGCCTCCTCCAGGTTCGAGGTCGCGTGCAGCGACGGGTGGAGGTCGAAGCCCTGCAGGTAGGCCGAGTTGCGATGGTGGTCGCGCACCTCGGCGGCGACGTCGTCGCGCCGGGCCCACAAGGTGGTCGGCGCGTTGTGCGCGCACAGGTGTGCGACCGTCGTCCCCCACGAGCCGCCCCCGACCACCGCAACCTGCATCGACATGGCCCGGACCTTACGACCGGACGCCGGCGCCCGTACGCTGGCGCCGTGATCGGTGCGGCCGTCGTCCTGCCGGTGAAGGCGTTCGCCGAGGCGAAGGGACGGCTGGCGCCCGTGCTCGACCCGGCCGCCCGTGCGGAGCTGGCCCGGTCGATGGCCGCGACGGTGGTCGGTGCCGCGGGCCCCCTGCCGGTGGTCGTGGTGTGCGACGACGACGCGGTGCGGGGCTGGGCCTCGGCCCTCGGCCTCGACGTGCTGTGGACGCCGGGCGTCGGGCTGAACGGCGCGGTGGAGGCGGGGGTCGCCCACGCCGCCGGTCTCGGACACGACCGGGCCATCGTGGCCCACGCCGACCTGCCCCTCGCCACGGACCTCGCGTGGGTGGCCGACTTCGAAGGCGTGACCCTCGTGCCCGACCGCCACGGCGACGGCACCAACGTGGCCTGCGTCCCGACCGCTGCGGGCTTCCGGTTCGCCTACGGCGGCCGGAGCTGCGCGCGGCACGAAGGCGAGGCCCGCCGCCTCGAGCTCCCCGTGCGGGTCGTGCCCGATGTGCGACTCGGCTGGGACGTCGACCGCCCCGCCGACCTGGACCTCCCGACGGACCTGCGCCCCACCGGCTGACCGTGACCGTCGACCTGCCCACGCCGGCCGTGGCGCTGGCCATCGGCGCCCATCCCGACGACGTCGAGTTCGGGGCCGGCGGCACCCTGGCCAAGTGGGCGGCGGCCGGCTGTGTCGTGCACCACCTGATCTGCACCGACGGGTCGAAGGGCAGCTGGGACGCGGCGGCCGACACCGCCGCGCTCGTGGCGCTGCGCCAGGCCGAGCAGCGGGCGGCAGCGGCGGCCCTCGGCGCGACCGGGGAGTGCGTGTTCCTGGGCCACGTCGACGGCGAGCTCGAGTCCGGGCTCGAGCAGCGGGGCGAGGTCGCCTACTGGATCCGGGAGCTGCGACCGACGGTCGTCCTCGGCCACGACCCGTGGAAGCGGTACCGCCTGCACCCCGACCACCGCCATGCGGGCCGTCTCGCCGTCGAGGGGATCGTCGCCGCCCGGGACCCGCACTTCTTCCCCGAGCACGGCCTCCCCCACCACCGGCCCGACGCGCTGCTGCTGTTCGAGGCCGACGAGCCCGACCACGTCGAGGACGTGCGCGACCACGTCGACGCGAAGCTCGCCGCGCTGCACGCCCACACGAGCCAGCTGCTGTCGACGATGGGGATCGACGTCACCGCCGGTCCCGACGAGCTGGCCCGCCAGCACGCGGCGTTCGACGCGCGGGTGCGCGAGCGACTGGCCGAGCGCGGCTCGATCGAGGGCGTCGCGCTCGGCGAGTCCTACAAGCGCATCACCGACCTGTAGCCGTTCTCGCGCCTCAGTTCAGGCTGGGATCGGGGGGGAAGTGGACGAGGCGGGCGAGGCGGCCGCCCTGGCGCTCGAGGATCCGCTGCCACAGCACGCGCGGGTCGTTGACGAACGGGTCGTCCGGCTCGGCGTCGACGACGATCCACGCCTCCTCGCCCAGCTCGTGGTCCAGCTGCCCCGCCCCCCAGCCGGAGTACCCCGCGTAGATGCGGCAGTCCGTGACGAGGCCGCCGAGCGCGTCCGGGTCCGCCCCCAGGTCGAGCAGGCCGAGGTCGCCGAGCACGGGGACGAAGCCCTCGAGCCCGTCCGGTGCGACGGCCCGGGCGAGGCACCACCCGCTGCGCTCCTCCACCGGGCCGCCGACGTGGAGCACCGGAGGATCGGAGACCAGGTGGCGCCAGCCGGGCAGCGCCTCGGCCACGTACACGTCGGTCGGACGGTTGAGCACGAGGCCCAGGGCCCCCTCCCCGGTGTGCTCGATGACGAGGACGACGGTGCGCCGGAAGTTCGGATCGCCGAGGAGCGGCTCCGCCACGAGCAGGCGTCCCGTCGTCCGGATCACCGTGCCATCCTCGCGCGGTGCTCGCCGACGGGACCTACGACGTCATCGTCGTCGACGCCGATCGGGACGGCCCCGTCGTGCGGCTCGACGTGACGATCCTGGGCGGCCCGCACAAGGGCGAGGTGGTGTCCGTGCGGGCCGAGGGCCTGGGCGTCGACCCGCTCGACTGCCTCGGCCTGCCGGGCACGCTCGCGGTGGCCGACGGCGCCCCGACCGTGCGCCTCGAGAGGTAGTACAACTTGTCCCCCCGGGCCTGAGAGGAGACCTCATGCAGCGACTGTCCGGTCTCGACGCGTCGTTCCTCCAGCTGGAGACACCCTCCTCGCACATGCACGTGGCGAGCCTCGGCATCTTCGATCCGTCCGAGGTCGAGGGGGGCGTGTCGCTCGAGTCCGTCATCGAGATCTACAAGGGCCGGCTGCACCTCGCGCCGCCCTTCCGCCGGCGGCTCGCCCACGTGCCGTTCGGCCTCCACCACCCCATCTGGGTGGAGGACCCCGACTTCGACATCCACAACCACGTGCGCCACACGGCCATCCCCGCGCCGGGCGGCACGCGGGAGCTGTCGAACCTCGTGAGCCGGCTCGTCGCCCTCCCCCTCGACCGCAGCCGCCCGCTGTGGGAGATCTGGCTGATCGAGGGCCTCGAGGACGGGAACGTCGGCCTGCTGACCAAGGTGCACCACGCCGCCATCGACGGCGCGTCCGGCAACGAGCTGCTCGTCGCCCTCCTCGACCTCTCGCCGGAGGTCGTGCAGCACGTGCCGGAGCAGGAGTGGGAGCCCGACCACGTGCCGAGCGACGCGGAGCTCCTCGGCTACGCGGCCACGTCGCTCGCCCGCCAGCCCGTGCGCGTGGCCAAGGCGCTCGTGCGCACCGCCAGCGCGGCGCTCGACGTCCGGCGCCTCGGCCAGGCGTCGCAGTCGACGCG
>DATFFY010000082.1:0-3029 GCA_035249805.1 Acidimicrobiales bacterium
GCGCCAGCCGCCGGTGGCGGCGTGGCGCAGGCGCTGCTTCGCGATCCGATCCTCGCCCGAGTGGTAGGCGATGACCGCGCAGCGACCGCCGGGGGCGAGGGCGGCGATCGCCTGGTCGATCGCGCCGGGCAGGATGTCGAGCTCCTCGTTCACGGCGATCCGGATCGCCTGGAACGTGCGCTTGGCGGGATGGCCGCCGCCCCGCCGAGCCGGCGCCGGGATGGCGTCGCGCACGAGCTCGGCGAGCTGCCCGGTGGAGGCGACCGGGCGGGCGGCGACGATGGCCTTCGCGATCCGCGAGGCGTAGCGCTCGTCACCGAAGGTCCGGAGGAGGGCGGTGAGGTCGCGCTCGTCGGTCCCGTTGACGACGTCGGCGGCCGTACGGCTGCGGCGCCGGTCCATGCGCATGTCGAGCGGCGCGTCGTGCCGGTAGCTGAAGCCGCGCTCGCCGCGGTCGAGCTGGGGCGAGCTCACCCCGAGGTCGAAGAGGGCCCCGGTCACCGGTCGTGCTCCTGCGTGCTCCACGGCATCTCCCAACGCGTCGAACCGAACGTGCTCCAGGGCGGCGCGGTCACCGAACGGGGCGAGCCGTTCGGCTGCCGCGGCGAGGGCGTCGGCGTCCTGGTCGAGCCCCAGCACGCGGAGGTGCGGGTGGCGCTCGAGCAGGGCGGCGGCGTGCCCCGCGCCTCCGACGGTGGCGTCGACCACCCAACCCGGGGGCACCGGGGCGAAGAGGTCGACGATCCGCTCGAGCAGCACCGGCGCGTGCCGGAACTCCTGCGGGCGGGCGTCGCCGGCGTCGCTCACCTCCAGCCCCCCGGGCGGCAAGCGCCCGTCGGGATGTCTCCCCGATGCGAGCTCGATGGGCGGCAGGCGGAGAGGGGGCCTTCCATCGTGCTGCCCGGAGGGCTGGAGGCGGGCGACGCCGCCCCTCGCACGTCCTCGGTTGTCGTCGCGCTCCTCTCGGTCTGGCGGGTCAAAGCCCGATGGCCTTCACCGCGGTGTTCAGCTCTTGGTCCTGGCGATCGGACAGCGCGGCCCACGCCCGCGCGTCCCAGATCTCGGCTCGCTGCATCACGCCCGTGATGACGACCTCCGAGCCCAGCGAGGCGTAGGTGCGGAGGCGCTGCGGCACGACGATGCGGCCCTGCTGGTCGGGGGTGACGTCGTGGGCATCGGCGAGGAACTGCCGGACGGCGCCCATCGTCACGTCCTCCGTGCCGATGGCAGCCCGCAGCTGGTCGGCCGCCTCGTCGAAGCCCTCGAGGGTCCAGAGCCCGAGGCAGCCGTCGAGCTTCCCGAGCACCCCGGTCTCACCGAGCTGCGCGCGGATCTTCGAGGGCAGGACCATCCGGCCCTTCTCGTCGAGCCCGTGCTCGTAGGTCCCGACGAATCGGGGCCGGTGCTCTGCCATCGCTGCCTCGAGGTGCCATCGGCGGGAGCAGGTGCTCCCTCATCCGCCCGGCGTCACCCCAGGACCCCTCCTGGGTGCCGCTGCGTGCCACCGTATGCCACTGACCTACCACCGTCAACCACGACGCGCCTCCAACACCCGCCAGGTGCCTGCGCCGTGCCGAGCCCCGGTCACCACGCAGAGCGCGCATCCAGCCACGTTTCGCGCAAACCGATCGGGACCCCTGCGAACTGGCGCCTGAAGCGCCGCGCGGCTCCGGCACTTCCCGCACCAGTTCGGGTTTTTGGCGCCCGCGGCGCGTCAGGGGAGGGCGTGGACGAGCGCGTCGAGCAGGGCGTCGAGGGGGACGCCCACGCCCGCTGCCACGGGGGCGAGCTCCGCGACCGCGCTCGTCCGCTCCTCCTGGCCAAGGGTCAGGAGGGCGACGAGCGGTCCGGGGTCCCAGTCGGCCAGGGCGGCGCACTGGAAGCGGGCGCCGGCTCGCGTCCGCCGCTGGCTCAAGCCGAGGAGCTTCGCTCCGGAGCCTGCATCGACGACCTCGCCCGTGCCGAGCCCGGCGAAGCACACCCGGTCGGACCAGGGCGACGGGCGGAGAGGGCCGCGGTGGACCACGCCGGCCCGGCCGAGGCTGCCGAGCGCAGCGGCCCAGGCGTCGCCCAGCCAGAGGAAGGCCCGGCCCACGTCCTCGGTCCAGAGCGGGTCACCCGTCGGCAGCAGCACGTCGACCCACAGCAGCGCGCCCGGCTCGACCAGGACGGCTCCCCCGCCGCTCCGGCGGCGGACGACGTCCACGCCGGCGGACGCGCAGGCGTCGGCATCCACGCTCTCGAGGGGTTGGCTGCTCCCCAGGACGAGCGCCGGCTCGGTGGGCTCGCACACCCAGACCGTGCGGCCGAGGGGGACCGGCAGCTCCCGGGCGTGGAAGGCGGCCGGCGCCTCGCGGTGCCGCTCGACGGCCCAGCCGGTCACCGAGCGCTAGGCCGACAGCGTGGCGGGGTCGAGGTACGGCTCCCAGTGGCCTGGCACGCTGCCGACGGCCACCGCGACCCACGTCAGCTCGCGCGGCACGTCGGGACGGTGCCGAAGGTGCATGGAGGTCTCGGTGAGGAGCCGGTCCCGCTTGCGCACGTTGCACGGCCGGCACGCGGCGACCACGTTGTCCCACGTGTGGCTCCCGCCGCGGCTGCGGGGGACGACGTGGTCGATGCTCTCCGCGGCGTCGCCGCAGTACTGGCACCGGTGCCCGTCGCGCGCGAAGACGCCCCGCCGGTTGAGCGGGGCGCGCCGTCGGTAGGGGACCTTCACGTAGGTCCGCAGCCGGACCACAGATGGGACGGGGACGGCCAGGTGCTCGGAGTGCAGGACCAGGCCGGTGTCGTGCAGCACGTCGGCCTTGTGGTCGAGCACCAGCACGACCGCTCTGCGGCTCGGTACGACGCACAGCGGTTCGTAGGTGGCGTTGAGCACGAGGGCCCGCGACATCGCCGGGAAGCGTACCTAGACCATGGGGTGGCCGAGGGCTCGCAACGCCACCGCCGCCGCGCCCACGAGCGGCCCCTCGTCCCCCAGCCCCGCCGGGACGACGCGGGCGCCGCGGGCGAACTCGATGCGGGCC
>DATFFY010000083.1:0-3090 GCA_035249805.1 Acidimicrobiales bacterium
CGCGGCGGTGGCCGTGTCGTTCATCGTCTCCACGCCCGTCACCCAGGACGGCGACTCGTACACCGCCGAGCGCGTGGTGTCCGAGTGGGCCGACACCGCGCTCAAGACGGCACAGGACACCGACGCAGCCGAGCCCGCCGAGGTGGTCGACGCGATCGGCGAGGACTGGATGCCCGAGCGCGACAGCGACCGCCTCGCGATCGTCGCCTTCCCGGCCAGCCTCGCGATGGTGCTGCCGGTCATCGGCGCCTACCTGGCCTTCCGGGCCGTGCAGCAGCGCCGCGGGTCGCGCACCGTGAACCGCGCGATGTACGCCACGCTCTTCGGGGCAGTGCTCACCTTCGGGCTCCTGACGTTCTTCCTGCCGACGGTGATCGCCGTCGGCGTCGCCGGCTTCCAGGTCCGCAAGGCCGAAGCCTCGGCGGCGATGGTCGAGGCCGAGGCCGCCGGCGAGGGTGACGACGGGATCATCGAGGCCGAGGTCGTCGAGGCCGAGGTGGTCGACGACGGCACGGACACCGACGGCGACGACGCCGACGACGCCAAGGGCACGTGAGCCGGTTCGCGACCGACACCGCCGTCGAGCCGGCGGGTCCCGGTCGCTACACCGCCACCATCGACGAGGGCTGGTGGATCCAGCGCGGGCCCAACGGCGGGTACCTCGCCGCCATCGTGCTCCGGGCCGTGCTCGCCGAGGTGGCGGACCCGCAGCGCTCCCCGCGCTCGATCACCCTCCACTACCTGCGCCCGCCCGTCGCCGGCCCCTGCGACGTGGCGGTCACCGTGGAGCGCGCCGGCCGCGGGCTCACCACCGTCACGGCCCGCCTCGCCCAGGAGGGTCGCGACTGCATCCTCGCCATCGCCGCGCTGGGGGTGGTCCGCGAAGGCCCGGAGCTCGACGACCACCCGACGCCCGAGGTCCGCCCACCCGAGGAGCTCACGCGCCACGACGGCGTGCCGGGCATCCCGATCCGGGAGCGCTACGACACCCGGCACGCGGTCGGCACCCCCCCGTTCGAGTACGGCGACGAGGCGTTGACCGGTGGCTGGATCCGCACCGCCGATGACGACCCGATCGACGAGGTGCTGCTCGTGGCGGTCACCGACGCGTGGCCGCCGGCGGTGTTCTCCCGCATGGAGGTGCCGCTCGGGGTCCCGACCATCGACCTCACCGTGCACTTCCGACAGGCACCACCCCGCGAGCCCGGGTGGCTGCTCGTGCGCTTCCGCTCGTCGATGGCCGCGGAGGGCTACGTGGAGGAGGACGGCGAGGTGTGGTCGGCGGACGGCCGGTTGCTCGCGCAGAGCCGCCAGCTGGCCGTCGAGGTCACGCTGCCGCCCGCCTAGCGCGAACCGGCGTCCGGGGTGTCCGGGTCGACGGTGCCGGACAGCTGCGCCCGCCCGATCGACGCCGCCTCGATCATCGCGGCGACGTCGGCCGCGGGCGCCTCGGGGTCGATCCTGAGCGGCGCGGCCAGCACGTGGAGCGTGAAGTCGTAGATGTGCCGGCCGAAGCCCACGGGCGGGCACGGCGGCAGGTAGCCGATGGCCCCCTCTGCGTTCACCTGCTCGACCGCGCCCTCGGGGACGCCGCCCTCGCCGAAGGCGGTGATGGTCGGGTCGATCCCGGTGAGCATCCAGTGCACGTAGCCGTTGGCGTCGCGATCCCGCAGCACGAGGGCCAGCTCGACGCCGGCCGGCCCGCCGTTCCAGCTCAGGTCGGGGGACACCCCCTCGCCGTCGCACGTGTGGCGGGCCGGGATCTCGCCGGCGTCGGAGAACGCGCCGCTGGTCAGGGCGAAGGCCGGCCCCGTCGAGCCGATGGTCGGGGGCGGCTCGCTCGTGGTGGTCTGCCCCGGGCGCACCGGCGCCAGCTCGCGGCCGTCGTCGGAGCAGGCGCCCGCCAGGAGCAGCACGGCCGGGACGACGACGAGGAGGGCACGGCAGCGGAGCACCGCGACAGTGTGGACCACCGGCCGCCTATCCTGCGCGCAACACCCATGGACGCAAGACCGCGGAACCTCCGGGCCATGCTCTCCGAGTCGAAGGACCTCTCGGAGCTGATGGTCGACCTCGCCTACGCCGCGCTCTACTTCGGCGACCCGGACATGGCGGAGGAGGTGGACGAGCTCGAGGAGCGCATGTCCGAGCTCGTGCACGAGATGCGGGCCGTCTCTGTGCTCGCCGCCCGGCACCCCAAGGAGGCCGAGGCGATGGCCTCGGTGCTGCAGGTGATCTCGTCCATCGAGCGCATCGGCAACGCGGCGGTCGACATCGCCCGGATCGTCACCCACAACCTCGGCATCCCGCGCGAGCTCGTCGCCGACCTGTCGAACGCCGAGGAGGTGTCGCACCGGGTCCGCATCCGCGAGGGCAGCCACCTGGCTCGCCGGCCGCTGGCCGCGCTCGAGCTGCCCGTGCAGACCGGCATGCGCGTCGTCGCCATCCGGCGCGATCGGGACTGGATCACCGACGTCGACGGCGAGGCCATCTGCCTGCCCGGCGACGTGATCTTCCTGCGGGGTTCGCCCGCGGGCATCTCCCGGCTCCGCGAGCTGGCCGCCGCGCCGCACTGGGACCCGCCGGCACCGCCCGAGGACGGCACGCTGTCCGACCTCGACCGCGCCGTCGACGTGCTCGTCGAGATGAAGAACATCTCCGAGGTCGCGGTGGGGCTCGCCTACTCGGCGCTCGTGTTCCGCGACCAGAGCCTGGCGGCCGAGGTGCGCCACCTCGAGGACCGCCTCGACGAGATGAAGGACCGGCTCGAGCTCTGGGTGCTGCGGGCGGGGGGACAGGAGATCGACCCGTCGCCGTTGCGCGGGCTGCTCCACCTCTCGCAGGCGGCGGAGGACATCGGCGACCAGGCCCAGTCGATGGTGTGGCTCATCGAGCAGCACGAGGACGTGCACCCCATCTTGAGCCTGGCCCTGGGCGACGCCGACGAGGTCGCCGTGCGCATGCCGGTCGCCGACGGGTCGGCGGTGGCGGGCCGCTCGCTGCGCGACCTGCAGCTCGAGATGGAGACGGGCTTCTACCTGCTCGCCATCGCCCGGGGCGGGCGCTACCTCTACCGACCCCGCAAGGACA
>DATFFY010000084.1:0-9558 GCA_035249805.1 Acidimicrobiales bacterium
CCACGGCGTCACAATCGGGCGGTGAGCCGGGCACCCGGCGGCGCGGCGCGCGTCGAGACGGTCACCGTCCTGGTGACGGATCTGGTCGACTCGACGTCCCAGCGGATCCGGGTGGGCGAAGCCGAGGCGGACCGGCTTCGAGCCCGGCACGACCGGCTCACGCTCGCCGCGATCGCCCGACGCGGCGGACGGATCGTGAAGCACACGGGCGACGGGGTCTTGGCGACGTTCTCCGGCGCGGCCGAGGCGTTGGCTGCGGCCGTCGCGATCCAACAGGCGCTCTGGAACAGCAACGTGGCACAGGCGGAGCACCTCCGGGTGCGGATCGGCATCTCGGCGGGCGATGTCACGATCGAAGGTGACGACTGCTTCGGGTTGCCGGTGGTCGAGGCGCAACGCCTCGAGATGGCGGCCCAACCTGGGCAGATCCTGTGCTCGGCGCTGGTCGAGGCGCTGGCGCACGGGCGCGCAGGGGTCTCGGTCCGCCCGATCGGAGCACTCGAGCTGAAGGGGCTGGCGCGTCCGCTGGAAGCGGGAGAGGTGCTGTGGGCGCCCGTCCCGTCTCCCGCGAGCCCGCTCCCTCCGATGCTCGCCGACGCGAAGACGCTGACGTTCGCCGGCCGGGCCGAGGAGCTCGCCGCGATGCACAGCGCGTGGGATCTCGTCGTCGCGGGCGCCACGCGGGTCGTGCTCGTCGGCGGTGAGCCCGGCATCGGGAAGACCCGGCTGGCTGCCGAGATGGCTCGGGCGGCAGCCGCCGACGGCGGTCTCGTGCTGGCAGGCCGGTGCGACGAGCTCGTCACCGCTCCCTACCAGCCCGTTGCGCAGGCGCTGCAGTGGTGGCTGGCGCAGCCGGGAGCTGTCGACGTGCTCGGGGAGCGCCCGCAGGAGCTGGCCCGACTGGCCCCGCAGCTCCAGTCGATGCTCCCCCGCCTGCCCGCCCCGCTCGACGCGAGCAGTGAGGCCGAGCGCCTGCTGCTCTTCGACGCGGTCCGCAGCTGGCTCGCGCAGGTGACGGCACATCAGCCGGTGCTGATGGTGGCCGACGACCTGCACTGGGCAGAGATGGGCACCCCCCTCCTCCTCCGGCACGTCGCGGCCAGCGACCCGGTGCCCCGACTGCTCGTCGTCGCGACGTACCGCGACACCGACCTCGACCTGCGCCCGCAGCTGTCCTCTGTCGTCGCTGACCTGCGGACCCGATCGAACGTCACGGCGATCTCGCTCGGTGGCCTCCGCCCAGGGGAGGTCGCCGAGCTGGTCGCGCGGGTCGGGGAGGACGACCTCCCAGATCGGGATCGGGGGCTCGCGGCTGCCCTCCACCAGGAGACGGGCGGCAACCCGTTCTTCGTCGGCGAGGTGTTGCGGCACCTCGTGGAGGTGGGCGAGGCGGAGGGCCCCGGCCGATGGCCGGCCTCCGCCCTCTCGGCCGCGCGCCTTCCCCAGGGGGTCAGAGAGGTCGTCGGCCGGCGCCTGTCGCTGCTTCCCGAGCCGACACAGCAGGCCCTCCGGACCGCCGCGGTCATCGGCACGTCCTTCAGGTTGGATCTGCTCGCGCAGGTGACCGGCGACACGGAGGACGAGCTCCTCGACGCGCTCGAGCCTGCGCTCAGCGCTCACCTCCTCGTCGAGCGAGGTGTCGCGAGCTTCGAGTTCGCCCACGCCATCGTCCGGTCCACCTTGCACGCGGAGCTGACCTCGACCCGCCGAGCCCGCGTCCACCGGTCCGTCGCCGTCGCCTTGGAGCAGCTCCCGGAGGCCCAGCGAGACGCCGCCGTCATGGACCTCGCGTACCACTGGCTCGAAGCCGGGCCCGGGGCCGGTGAGGCCAAGGCGGTGACCTACGCGACGCGAGCGGCAGAGACGGCGTTCGCGAACGCCGCTCCGGAGGAATCGGCTCGGTGGTACCGACAGGCGCGGGAGGCGCTCGCTGGCTCGGACCCGCACCTGGACGTCCAGCTCCTCCATCGCCTGGGTGAGGCCGAGGCCGTTGCCTTCGATCCCCGCTGGCAGGAGACGTTGCTCGCGGCGGCTCGCGCCGCGGAGGAGCTCGGGGATCTCGCGCTCATGACCGATGCGCTGTGCATCAGCCGCCGCACGGTGTTCACGAGCACCAGCCCGATGGGTGCCGACGAGGAGAAGATCGAGCTGCTCGAGCGGGCGCTCTCACGTGTCGGTGACGACGACCTCCTCCGAGCCCGGCTGTCCGCAGCGCTGGCGGTGGAGCTGCTGTACGTCGGAGACGTGGACCGCCGCTTGGCCCTGGTCGAGGAGAGCTGGCGCATCGCCGACTCCATCGAGGACCCAGTCGAGTGGGCACGCACCCGGCACCTCGTCGCCGGTGCCGTCTCCATGAGGCTCCGGCCCCGACCCTGGTACGAGCAGCGCCTCGACCAGTTCGAGTGGGCGCTGGAGGCGGCCCGCGACCGCGGCGAGCGAGAGGTGGAGTTCTGGACGCTCCGAGACCTGTTCTACACCGCGCTGTTCGTCGGCGTCCCCAACCGGGCCCGCGTGCTCGGCGAGGCCGAGGAGGTGCTGGCCTCCTACCGGCACCCCTTCCTCGAGGATGACGCGTTGGTGATGCGGATGGCCGCGGCGTTCGTCGACGGTGACGTCGAGCTCGGCGAAGACCTCGGGGGCCAGATCGCCCGTCGATGGCGAGCCCACGGCCGCGAGGAGGGGGCCGTGCACGCGGGCAGCGCACGGCTGCAGGCTGCCCGTGAGCGCTCCGGCCTCGCCGCCTTCCTCGAGCGGCTGCCGCCGGTGCCGACGGCCGAGCGCGAGCTCGTCGTGCCGTCGTTCAGCAGGGCGCTGCACGCCGCCGTCCACCACGACGCGGGCCAGGCCGACGAGGCCTACCGCGTCGTGGAGGAGTGCAGCCGGAACGGGTTCGACGACGTGCCCGACGACGCAGCGAGGCCCGTTGCGCTCTGCCTCTGGGCGGAGGTCACCGCGAGGGTCCGGCACCTTCCTGCCGCACGGGCGTTGCACGCGGTGCTGGCGGGCGACGAGGGGCTGCACCTCGCGAGCGGCGGTTGGTACCTCGGCGCCGTATCGCGGTACACGGGCCTCCTCGCCGCCGCGCTGGGACGAGCCGACGAGGCGGAGGCCGCGCTGCTGGACGCGGAGGCCGCCCACCGGACGATGCGCAGCCCACCGTGGCTCGCTCGAACGCAGCTCGACCATGGTGACCTGTTGGTGGCTCGTGGTGACCTCGCAGGAGCCCGGGCGTGCGCCGAAGCCGCCCTCGAAGCCATCGGCGACCGGCCGCTCGAAGTCAGTCGGCAGCGGGCAGCAGCCCTGCTCTGACCAGGTGAGCCGCGCTCAGACACGAGCACCGGAGGTCGGACGGGCGGCCTACCGGAGCGCTCTCGTCCTGGTCGATCCCACCGGACGGCAATACTCGTCGGCGTGCTGGCACCACGGATCACGCGGCCCGAGGCGAAGCGGCTGGCCGGCGAGGAGTTCGACCGGTACGCGCGCCTGATCGGCGAGCTGTCCGACGAGGAGCTGGCCCGGCCCACGGAGTGCACGGGCTGGGACGTGCGGGCGATGTCGCTGCACATCCTCGGATCCGGCGAGGGGCAGGCGTCGACGAAGGAGCTGCTCCACCAGTTCCGGCGGGGCATCCCGCTCAACAAGGAGATCGACTCGCACCACTGGGTCGACGGCGTGAACGAGATCCAGGTCCGCGACCGGAGCCACCTGAGCAACCAGGAGCTCAAGGACGGCCTCGCCGAGGTGGGACCCAAGGCGGTCAAGGGCCGGTGGCGCACGCCGCCGCCCGTCCGGTACCTGCCGGTGCCGTTCGGACCGCCCATCGGGTGGGCCCCGCTGAAGTACCTGCTCGACGTCGGGTTCACCCGCGACGTGTGGGCCCACCGCATCGACGTCTGCACCGCCCTCGACCGGGAGATGGACGCGACCCCCGACCACGACGGTCGCCTCGTCGCCGACATCGTCACCGAGTGGGCGGGCATCCACGGCGAGCCCTTCGAGCTCGAGCTCACCGGCCCGGCCGGCGGGACGTACTCGCAGGGCACCGGCGGCGAACGGATCCAGATCGACGCCTTCGACCTCGTGCGCACGCTCGCCGGGCGCATCGAGGGCACCGGCGTGCTCCGCCACCCGCTCCCCCTCTGACCGCGATGCGACCTGCGATCGTCGTCATCGCGTCGGACGACGTGCGCCGCACCGCGCTGGTCGACGCGCTCGAGCGGCGCTTCGGCGCCGACTACGACGTCGCCGGGACGGCGTGGTCGGGCGCCGGCGAGGGCGCCCTGGCCGGCTGGCCGTCGATCGCGGTCGCGTTCGCACCGATCGGGGCGCCCGACTTCGCGGCGCTGCGCAGCGTGGGCGCCGCCCACCCCCGCGCCCGACGGGTCGCCGTCGTGGACGTCGGCGACACCTCGGTGGCGGAGGACCTGGGCCGGGCTCTCACGCTGAGCCACGTCGACTACTACGTCGGCTTCCCGTGGGCGTCGCCGGAGGAGGAGCTGTACCCGGTCGTGAGCGAGGCGCTCCGGGTGTGGGCCCACGACCAGCAGCTCCGCCTGGCCAAGGCGACGCTGGTCTTCGAGCCCGGCGACGAGCGGGGCGAGGCGGTCGCGACGGCGATGGAGCGCAACGGCATCCCCATCCGCGTGCACGCGCCGACGAGCGCCGAGGGCCAGGAGCTCCTCGCCGGTCCCCTCGCCGGGCGCCGGCTGCCGGTCCTCCAGCTGTGGGACGGCCGCGTGCTCGAGGCGCCCGACGTGCCGGCGATGGTCGAGGCGATGGGCGCCCACACGCGGCCGGCCCTCCCCGAGTACGACGTCGCCATCGTCGGGACCGGCCCGGCAGGCCTGGCGGCCGCGACCTACGCCGCGTCCGAGGGCCTCCGGGCGGTGGCCGTCGAGGCGGCGGCGATCGGCGGCCAGGCCAGCACGAGCGCCAAGATCAGCAACTACCTCGGCTTCCCGTGGGGCATCCGCGGTGCAGACCTCGCCGCCCAGGCCGGGCAGCAGGCCGAGCAGCTCGGCGCGGAGTTCGTCTTCTCGCACCCCGCGGTCGCGCTCGGCGTCGACGGTGACGAGCTGCGCCTCGAGCTGGCCAGCGGCGACCGGATCCGAGCGCGCACGGTCATCCTCGCCGGCGGCGTCACCTACCGGCGCTGCGGGGTGCCGTCCGTCGACGCGCTCATCGGGCACGGCGTGTTCTACGGCGCGTCCGCCGGTGAAGCAGCGGCGATGGCCGGCCTGCGGGTGGCCGTGCTCGGCGGCGGGAACTCGGCGGGGCAGGCGGCCGCCCACCTGGCCGCCGCCGGCGCGTCGGTGACGGTCCTCCTCCGCGGCGGCTCCCTGGCCAAGAGCATGTCCGACTACCTCGTGCAGCAGCTGGCCGGCACGGCGAACGTCGCGGTGCGCACGAACGTGCAGGTCACCGACGCGCTCGGCGACCGCCAGCTCACGGGCCTCGTCCTCGCGGACACCGCGTCGGGCACGACCTCGGTGCTGGAGAGCGAGGCGCTGTTCGTGTTCATCGGGGCCCGCCCGCACACCGAGTGGCTGAACGGGGCGGTCGACCTCGACGACCACGGCTTCGTCCTGACCGGCCGCGGCGGCGCCGGGTGGCTGGAGACCTCCATGCCCTGTGTCTTCGCGGCAGGCGACATCCGAGCCGGCTCCGTCAAGCGCGTCGCGGCGGCCGTCGGCGAGGGGTCGACGGCGGCGATGCTGGCCCGCGAGGCCCTCGAGCGGCCCCTTCGCTGAGGCGGGCCGAAGCATTCGGGTTCGGTGAACCCTCGTTTCCCGAGGAATCCGGCGCCGAGGCTGACCACTTGTTCAGCCACGGGGATTGCCCTGGAAGTGCGATCCACGGATGCTTCGAACTCGAATCACGACCACGGCGAAAGGGATGGTCACCATGGTTCGTACTCGCGTTCTGGCTGGCATCGCCGCGGCTGCGCTCGCAGCCTCGGCCACAGTCGCGCTCACGGCAGGTCCGGCGTCGGCGCACGACGGCTCGGACCACCCGGGCTGCGCGCTGCTGCACTTCCAGGTGGAGGCCCGGTCGACGGGAGACATCATCCACTTCTGCATCTGATCGATCTCTGGCCGGCGGACGGCTGGGTCCGCTGGTCAGGCTGTTCGGGGGGCCTTGTCGCCTAGGTCCCTCGAACGGGTCCACGGCGAGATGCGTCGCCCTGGACCGTGCGCGCCCCGGGCTCGGCGAGTCACCCATCCCCGCCGAGCCCGGACGCGCCGCCCCGCCCGGAGCAGGCTGCCTCGGACCGCGCGACGATCTGGGCCTGACGAGCGGCGGAGGGCACATGGCGAGGACGGTCGTGATCACGGGGACGTCGACGGGCATCGGCCGGGCGGCGGCCGAGCGCATGGCGGCCGAGGGCTGGACGGTCTACGCCGGGGTCCGCAGCGACGCGGACGCCGACCGGGTCAAGAACGAGGTCGCCGGCGACGTGCGCCCGGTGCTGCTCGACGTCACCAACGGCGACCACATCGCGGCGCTGGTGGCCACGCTCGGCGACGAGCTCGGCGACGGGGGGCTGGACGGCCTCGTGAACAACGCGGGGGTGGCCGAGGCCGGGCCCGTCGAGACCGTGAGCGACGAGGAGTGGCGCTGGCACTTCGAGGTCAACGTCTTCGGTCTCGTCAGCTTGACGCGCGCCTGTCTGCCGCTGCTCCGCGCCGGCAAGGGGCGGGTGGTGAACGTCGGATCGATCGCCGGGCGGGTGGCCTCCCCACTGATGGCCCCGTACAGCGCGGGGAAGCACGCGGTCGAGGCCATCTCAGAATCGCTCCGGTTCGAGGTCGCCGACTTCGGCATGCACGTGTCCTGCGTCGAGCCGGGCGAGATCAAGACCGCCATCTGGGCCAAGGGCGACGATCGGATGGCCCAGCTGATGGCGAGCCTCGATGCGGACACGATCGCCCGGTACGACCGCCACATCGACACGATGCACGGCTTCCTGGCCGACGGCGCGAAGCGGGGCATCCCTGCGTCGAAGGTGTCCGACGTCATCCACCACGCGCTGACGGCATCGCGACCCAAGCATCGCTACCTGGTCGGTGCCGACGCCAAGATGGCCGGCATCGCCAGCCATCTGCCGGACCGTCTGCGGGCGAGGGCGCTGTCGTCGTACAGCGCCCGCTGGACGCGCGCCGGCCGCAAGCTCCGCGCCCGCTGACGCAGGGTCAGAGCGGCTCGTCGACCTCGACCGGGAGGCCGGCGGCCTCCCAGGCGGTGTAGCCGCCCTGGAGGTCGGCCACTCGCTCGAACCCGTGCGCGAGGAGCAGTGAGGCCGCGATGGAGGACCGGTAGCCGCCCGCGCAGTACACGACGGTGGGCGCCGTCGGATCGAGCTCCTCGAGGCGATCGAGCAGGCGGGCCAGCGGCAGCCGAAACGCGCCCACGATGGTCCCGGAGGCCTGCTCGCCGGGGTTGCGGACGTCGACGAGCTGCAACGCCGGCTCGTCCTCCCGCCACTGGGCGAGGTCGGCCGCGGCCAGTCGGGTCGAGCGCTCGGCCAGGTCGGGCCGGTCCGCCAGCGCCTGCTCCACGCCGACCAGCGCCCCGAGCACGCGGTCGAAGCCGATCCGGGCGAGGCGGACCTTCGCCTCCACGTCGCGGCCGTCGTCCGTGACGACGACGATGGGCTGGCCGGCGCGCACCACGTCACCCGCGTACTCGGCGAACCGGCCGTCGAGCCCGACGTGCACCGACCCCCGCAGGTGCCCGGACGCGAAGGCGTCCTGGCCCCGGCCGTCGATCACCGCCGCGCCCGAGGCGACGTGGTCGAGCAGCTCGTCGACCGTGAGGCGGGCGGGCGGGTCGGCGTCGTCGAGGAGCTCGTGCACGCGCCGGTTCGCGTCGGCGGTGAACGCGAAGTACAGCGGCGCCACCGACTGGCCCTGGGTGACCGCCTCGACGAACTCGTCCTCGCTCATCGGCCGGAGCGCGTAGTTGAGCGTCCGCTGCTCGCCGATGGTCGACGCGACGGCGTCGGACATCGACTTGCCGCAGGCCGACCCGGCGCCGTGGGCGGGGTACACGAGTGTCGTGTCGGGCAGCGTGAGGAGCTGCTCGTGCAGCGACCGGTAGAGCCGGCGGGCGAGGTCATCGGCCGTCCAGCCGGTCGAGGTTAGGAGGTCGGGCCGGCCGACGTCGCCGACGAACAGCGTGTCGCCCGTGAGCACGCCCCACGGCTCGGGATCGTCGGCGTGCTCCCAGACGACGATCGAGATCGACTCGGGCGTGTGCCCCGGCGTGTGGCGCACCTCGAGCACGACCTCGCCGAGCTCGATCCGCTCGCCGTGGGCCAGGGGCTCGATCGGGAAGTCGGCCTGCATCTCGTCGCCGTAGGAGATCGCCGCGCCGGTGGCGTGGGCGAGCTCCAGGTGCCCGGAGAGGAAGTCGGCGTGGACGTGCGTCTCGATCACGCGCTCCACGGTCAGGCCGTCGGCCGCCGCGTCCTCGAGGTAGGCGTGGATGTCGCGCTGGGGGTCGACCACCACGGCCCGGCCCGTCGTCTCGTCGCCGAGCAGGTAGCTGAACGTCGAAAGGCAGCCGAGCTGGTACTGGCGGAACCGCACGGCCAGACGATCCTCCTCCCCGCCGCCCGAGGCAAGCCGTGGCGCGGGTGCGCCCTGGTTCAGGTTCGAACCTCCGGGGTAGCCACCGGAGAGATGCGACCCATCGATGCCGAGGGCCCGGGCTGGGCGACGTGGCAGCTGCTGCGGGTGGAGCTCGATGCCGACACCATCAACGTGGACGCCGTCGAGCTGCCGGAGGACCCGCTGGACCAGCTCGGCCTCCTCACCCTGAGCTTCGAGCGGGAGCTGGTGGGCTCGGACCACGAGGCGCTGCTCGGCATGCTGCAGCGCTGGTCGACCGGGACGAGCTTCTGCCACGTGTACCGCACCGGCCCCGAGGGAGCGCTCGCGCTCTTCCACGGCGCAGAGTCCCTCGTGGTGACCGGTACCAGCTCCTGACGGGCCGGCGTCCCGTACCCTCGACGCGGTGGCGACCAAGCCGGACGAGGAGCGCGAGGGCGTCCCCCTCACCAACCTCGACCAGCCGCTGTTCGACGACGCCGGCGCCACCAAGCGCGACCTCCTCGACCACCTCGACGCGCTGTCGGACCGCATCCTCCCCGTGCTCCGGGACCGGCCGCTGTCGGTCATCCGCGTGCACCGAGGCCAGGAGGCGTTCATGCAGAAGAACGTCCCGAAGTACACGCCCGACTGGGTGCCGACCGTGCGGTTCTGGGCGGAGACCTCGAAGCGCGACGTGGCCTACGCCCTGTGCAACGACCGGCGCACGCTGCTGTGGTTCGGCAACCAGCGGGCCGTGGAGTACCACCCCACGCTCGTCACCGCGTCGGCCACCGACCACGTGACCCACCTGGTGCTGGACCTCGACCCGCCCGAGGCCGCCGGGTTCGCCGCGGCGGTGCGCGTGGCCGCGCTCGTGCGCCAGACCCTCGAGGGCGCGGGGCTCGAGGGCGCGGTGAAGACCAGCGGCGCCAAGGGGGTGCACGTGTTCGTCCCGGTGGACGCG
>DATFFY010000085.1:0-12374 GCA_035249805.1 Acidimicrobiales bacterium
CGCGTCGACGCGGAGGCGGCGGTGGAGGAGTCGCGCGCGGCGGGCGCCGAGGGCGAGCGGTGCCTCGCCCGAGCGCTGCTGGCCCTGGCCGACATCGAGCAGAAGGAGCAGCGCTGGGAGGAGTCCGAGGCGGCGCTGGCCGAGGCCGCGGCCACGTTCGGCCGGCTCGGCGACGAGTTCGGGCAGGCCGAGGTGCAGCGCCTGCGCGGCTTCGGCGCCCTGTTCCGCTGGGAGTACGACGCCGCCATCGAGCTGCTCGAGGAGGCCAAGAGCCGGTTCGAGGCGCTCGGCGATCGCCGGGGCGTGGCCTGGGCGCAGCAGAACCTCGCCTGGTGCGCGTTCTACCTGGGCCGGGCGGCGGAGGCCGAGGAGCGGCTGCGGGCCGCGGCGGCCACCTTCGAGGAGCTGGGCGACTCGGCCGGGCACGGCTGGGCCATCGGCCTGCTCGCGTGGACGCGGTTCCAGCAGGGCCACAGCCTCGAGGCCGAGGCCATGGCCGAGAGCATCCTCGAGGAGACCCGCCGGCGCGACCGTTGGGCCCTCGGGATGCTGCTCGTGCTGATCGGGTCGGTGCGGCTCTGGACGGGCCGGGCCCAGAGCGCCATCCCATGCCTCGAGGAGGCCAGCGAGATCTTCAACGGCATCGACGACACCTTCGGCCGCCTCCAGTCGAGCGCCGTCCTCGGCCGGGCGCTCGTCGCCTCCGGCCGCATCGCCGAGGGCTTCGCGATCATGCCGGGCACGCGCCCGGAGGAGCTGGAGCAGCTCGGCCGCGAGAACCTCTTCTCGGTGATCGCCACCGCGAACGCCTCGGTGCAGGTGGGCGACACCGAGCGCACCGCGCAGCTCCTCGCGATGATCCCCGAGGTGGAGAACCCCGATGGCGCCATGGTGGTGGGCGACACCGAGCGGGTGGTGGCCACCGGCCTCCACAACCTGCAGCTCGGCGACGTCGCCACCGCCATGGTCGGCCTCGAGGCGCAGCACGACCTGCTCGCCCCCACCATCGACCCGAACCTGCAGTCGGCGCTGGCCCTCGTGCGGGCGGCCGACGGCCAGGTCGAGCTGGCCCTGGCGGACGCCGACCTGGTCGACGACCACGAGCGGGCGAGCTACCTGGACCGCATCATCGCGGGCGTGGCCCGGGCCCTGGCCCACGCCCGCCACGGCGACCACACCGCCGCCATCGCCGCGTTCGACCAGGTCCGCGCCGCGGCCGAGGCGAGCGAGGACCCCGTCACGGCTGCGGTGGCGCGGCTCGCGGACGCGACCGCGGCGTCGGCGCGCGGGGACGTCGATGCCGCCGAGCGCATGGCGCTCGCCGACACCCACCTCGAGGAGCTCGGCCTCGAGGAGACGAGCTGGCGGCGGGCCTTCCGCGTCGCGCTGGGGATCAGCTCGGCGGCGTGACCCGCGGGCGGGACGTCAGGCCCGCTCGGCCTCGGCCTCGTCGATGAACGACTGGTAGACGGACAGCAGCGCCCGGCGCTGGTCGTCGTTGAGCTGGGGGTCGGCCCGCACCGCTTCGACGACGGTCGGCACCTCCCGCTTCGGGGCGCCGGGATCGTCCTCGAGGAGCCCCGCCTGGACGAGGAGCGCCTCCGCGGAGAGCTCGAGCGCGTTGGCGATGGCCTTGAGCACCCGCACCGACGGCTCGTGCAGGCCCCGCTCGATCTGGCTCAGGTACGGGTTGGAGACGTTGGTGCGAGCGGCCAGCTCGCGGAGGGTGAGCTGGGCCTGCTGGCGCTGGGTGCGGATGAGCTCGCCCAGCGCGACGAGCTGGCGGCGGGGCATCCCCTCCTCGCCCGTCATGCGCCCTTCCGCACGACGTCGGGCTCGATGTACATGATCCGGGCCTCCGGCACCTTGGCCCGCACCGACCCCTCGACCCGGTCGACGGCGGCCGCGAGCTTGGCGACGGTCAGTCCGGATCGGAAGCTCACCTTGGCCCCGACCAGGAGCTCCTCGGGGCCGAGGTGCTGGGTGCGCAGGTGGATGAGCGCTTCGACGGAGGGCTCGGCCTCGATCGCGTCGCGGATGGCCTGCTCCACCTTCGTGTCCGCCGTCTCGCCGATCAGCAGGCTCTTCATCTCGACGGCCAGCACGACGGCGATGATCGTCAGGAGGATGCCGATCGACAGCGTGCCGTAGCCGTCCCAGACCGGGTCGTCGGTGACGAGCGCGATCGACACGCCGGAGAGGGCGAGCACCAGGCCGACGAGCGCGCCGAGGTCCTCCAGGAGCACGACGGGCAGCTCGGGGTTCTTCGAGCGGCGGATGAACTCCCACCACCCGGCGTCGCCCCGCACGTGGTTGGCCTCCACGATCGCGGTGCGGAACGAGTAGGTCTCGAGGAGGATCGCGACGAGGAGGATGCCGACCGCGATGCCGGCCGACTCGAGCTCGTGCGGGTGGCGGATCTTCTCGACGCCCTCGAACATGGCGAAGGCGCCACCGAGGCTGAACAGCACCATGGACACGATGAAGGCCCAGAAGTAGCGCTCCCGCCCGTAGCCGAACGGATGGGTGACGTCCGCGGCCCGTCGGGCCCGCCGACCGCCCAGGAGCAGCAGGGCCTGGTTGCCCGAGTCGGCCGCCGAGTGGATCGACTCGGCCAGCATCGACGCCGACCGGGTGATCAGGAAGCCGACGAACTTGGCCACCGCGATCCCGGCGTTCGCCAGCAGCGCGGCGACGACGGCCTTGGTCCCGTGCCCTCCTCCAGCCATGGGGCCGCAGCGTAGAGGGAGCCCGGAGGTCTAGGTTCCGCCCCATGACGCTGCTCGAGCTGGCGGAGGCGGACCCGCACGCTCCCGCGGTCGACGATCTGACCCGGACGCGGTCGCGGGGCGAGCTCGTGGAACGGGCCCACCGCCTGGCCCACTGGCTGCTCGACGAGGTCGGCCTGGCCCCCGGCGGCCACCTCGCCGCGCTCATGGGCAACCGGGTGGAGCTCGTCGACCTCCTCGTCGCCACACAGCTCGGCGGGCTGTGGCTGACGGCCGTCAACTGGCACCTCACGCCCGCTGAGGTCGCGTACATCGTCGAGGACTCCGGGTCGCTGGTGCTGTTCACCGACCCGGAGCACGAGCGCACGGCCCGGGAGGCGGCCGTCCTCGTCCCCGGTGAGGTGCACGTCATCGTGGCGGGCCCGGACCTCGAGGCGTGCGCCACCGGCGGTCGGGCCGATCCCTTCGACCTCGACGGGCCGGGCGGCGGGACGATGCTCTACACGTCGGGCACCACCGGCCGGCCCAAGGGCGTGAAGCGCAGGCGCCAGCCCAGCCTCGGGACGACGATGCGCATGGGCGGGGCCGCCGGCATGGTGCTCGGCCTCGACGGCCAGGGCCCGCACCTCGTGACCGGCCCCCTGTACCACGCCGCCCCGCTCGGCTTCGCGGCCATCGACCTGGCCAACGGCGGCGAGCTGGTGCTCATGCCCCGGTGGGACGAGGAGCAGTGCCTGTCGCTCATCGACGAGCGGGCCGTCCGCAACAGCCACGTGGTGCCGACGATGTGCGTGCGCCTCCTGCGCGTGCCCGACGAGCGCCGCGCCGCGTTCGACGGGTCGTCCCTGTCGACGGTCCTGCACGGCGCCGCGCCGATCGCGCCGTCGGTGAAGCAGCGCATGATCGAGTGGTGGGGCCCCGTCCTCACCGAGTACTGGGGGAGCACCGAGGGCGGCGTGTTCACGCTCGTCGACTCGGCCGCGTGGCTCGAGCGGCCCGGCACCGTGGGCAAGGCGGTGCCGAGCTACGAGGTCTTCGCGGTCGACGCCGACGGCCAGCGCCTCCCGCCCGGGGAGGTCGGCACGCTGTACACGCGCAACGTGGTCACCGACGAGGTGTTCGAGTACCACCAGGCCCCCGAGAAGACCGAGGCCGCGCACCTGGCACCGGGCACGTTCACGATGGGCGACGTCGGCCACGTCGACGAGGACGGCTACGTGTTCCTGTCCGACCGCGCCGCCAACATGATCATCTCGGGCGGGGTGAACATCTACCCGGCCGAGATCGAGCGCGAGCTGATCGACCACCCCGCCATCGCGGACGTCGCGGTGTTCGGCATCCCGGACGAGGAGTGGGGTGAGCAGGTGAAGGCGGCGGTCGAGCTCGTCGACGGCGCCGTGGCGTCCCCGGAGCTCGAGGCCGAGATCCTGGCCTACGCCCGCGCCCGGCTCGCGGGCTTCAAGGTGCCGCGCTCGATCGACTTCGAGGACGAGCTGCCGCGGCACCCGACCGGCAAGCTCTACACCCGCCTCCTCCGCGCCCCGTACTGGGAAGGCCGCCCCACCTCCGTCTGACCCTCCCGACGAGTTCTGGCCCGACCTCGCCACATCGGGATGTGGCGGGTCCGGGCCAGAAATCGTCCGGTCAGCCAGCCTTGGCGGTGGGGGTGAAGCGGACGGGGAGGGCCTCGATGCCGCTCACGAAGTTGGCCGGGCGCAGCTCCGGCTCGGCGTCGGGGTCGACGAGCGCCAGGTCCGGCAGCCGATCGAGCAGCTGGTCGAGCATCACCGAGATCTCGAGGCGGGCCAGGCTGGCCCCGAGGCAGAAGTGGGGGCCGAAGCCGAAGGCCACGTGCTCGTTCGGCGTCCGGCCGACGTCGAACCGGAACGGGTCCTCGAAGACGGCCTCGTCGCGGTTGGCCGAGGGGTAGAGGAGCATCAGCTCGTCGCCCTCGTGGACCTGCTGGCCACCGAGCTCGACGTCGCGGGTGGCGGTGCGGACCATGTTCTTGATCGGCGTGACCCAGCGGAGCATCTCCTCGACCGCGCTCGGGCGGAGCTCCGGGTCCTCGGCCACCCGCTTCCACTGGTCCGGGTTGCAGAGCAGCTGGTGGACGCCGCCCGAGATGACGTGGCGCGTCGTCTCGTCGCCGCCGATGAGGATGAGGAGCGACTCCTGGACGATCTCGTCCGCGGTCAGGCGCTCACCGTCGACCTCGGCGTGCACGAGGATGCTCATCAGGTCGTCCCGCGGCGCCTGCTGCCGGTCGGCGATGACCGCGTGGGCGTACGCCACGTACTCGGTGAACGCCGCGGTCGTCGCCTCCAGCTGCTCCGGGGTGGCCTCGGTGGAGAGCCCCTTGAGCATGTCGTCGGACCAGCGCAGCAGGTCGGCCCGGTCCTCGGGCCGCACGCCGAGCGCGTCGCCGATCATGATCATCGGCAGGTGGGCGGCGACGTCGGACACGAGGTCGGCCTCGCCCCGCTCGCACACCGCGTCGAGGATCTCGGTGCAGGCCCGCTGGACGGCGGGCTCGCTGTCACGCACCCGACGGGGGGTGAAGCCCTTGTTGACCAGCATCCGCCGCTTGAGGTGGGCGGGATCGTCCATGTCGATCATCATCGGCAGGGCCGGGTTCTGCGGTCGGATGCCGCCGGCGGACGAGAAGGTGCCGGGGTCCTTCGACACCGCCTTCACGTCGTCGTAGCGGGTGACCCCCCACACGATCCCGTCCCAGTACACGGGCGCGTTGGCCCGCATCCACGTGAGCGCCGCGTGGTGGTCGCCCGCCCAGAAGGCGCCGCTGCAGAGGTCGATGTCGTCGCGGGTGGGATGGTCGGCCACGGCCGGATCCTGCCACAGCCAGGTCAGGCGGCCTTGGCCCCCAGGTCGGCCAGCGCCGGTGCGAGCTCGCGCTCCCAGAAGCGCAGGAAGCCCTCCTGATCCGGCCCGATCTGGTGGAAGTAGAGGTGGTCGTAGCCGGCATCGACGTACTTCCGGACCGACTCGAGGACGGGGCCCACGTCGGGCCCGCACGGCACCGACTTGGTCGCGTCCTCCTCGCTCACGAGCTCGACGGCCTCCTCGAAGTGGGTCCACGTCGGCAGGTCCTGGGACAGCTGGCCGGGGACCCCGGTGTTCGGCCAGATCTCGTAGACGGTCCGGCGGCCCGTCTCCGCGTCCTCCGCCCAGCAGACGTTGAGCTGCGCGTAGCGAGGGCCGCTCCCGCCCGCCTTCGCGTAGCGGTCGAGCAGGTCCACCTCGGGCGAGTGGCCCCAGTACCCGTCCCCGATGCGCCCGGCGAGCTCGACGGCGGTCGGGCCGAAGCCCGAGACGATGATCGGCGGCGGCGCCGCCGGCGGGTCGAACAGCTTCGCGTTCTCGACCTCGTAGTACTGGCCGCGGTGGTCGATCGTGTCGCCCGTCCAGAGCTTGCGGACGACCTCGACGGCCTCCTCGAGCATCTCGAGGCGCACCGGCGCGGGCGGCCACCGGTGCCCGAGCACGTGCTCGTTGAGGGCCTCGCCGCTGCCGACGCCCCAGAAGAACCGACCCTCGAGGAGGAGCGACGTCGTGGCGGTGGCCTGGGCGAGGATCGCCGGGTGGATCCGGATGGTGGGGCACGTGACGCCCACGCCGACCTCGATGCGCTCGGTCGCCTCGGCGATGCCGCCCAGCACGGACCAGACGAACGGGCTGTGGCCCTGGGCGCTCACCCACGGGTGGTAGTGGTCGGAGATCGAGACGAAGTCGAGCCCGGCCTCCTCCGCTCGGCGCGCGTTGCGCACGAGATCGCGGGGCCCGTGCTCTTCGCTGGACAGCGTGTAGCCGAAGGTCACCATGCGCCGCGCCTACCCGGCCCGGCGAGGCGACAACCGGGTGCGGCGCTCGAGCCGGCGGAGCTCGGCGGCGGTGCGGCCGTCGGGGGTCGGCTCGACGAAGCCGTCCGCAGAGGAGCGCACGAGGCCGTCGCGCTCGAGCCGCAGCACCACCATGCGCAGCTCGACGGCGTCCTGTGGCGTGGGCGCCCGGCCCGTCGCCACCTCGTACGCGTCGTGGACGTGCACGTTGACCCGTCTCGAGGTGAGGGTCACCGCGGCGTCGAGGAGGGCCAGGTCGTCGATCTGGCTGTGGTCCGCCATGGCCCCGCGGCTACCCGCGGGCGAGGGGTGCCTAACCGTCAGCCGTCGTCGTCGGTGGTGGCACCGAGGTCGATGCCCAGGGCGGCGGCCACCGCCTCCTCGATCCCGCGCTGGCCCGCCGCGTTGGGGTGGGCGTGCCCGGTCCCGAGGCCGATGGGGTTGAGCCAGGGCCGGGGGGTGCAGAGCTCGTGGCCGTCGAGCGCCTCGGTGACGTCGGCGTACTCGACGGGGGCGGGGCTCTGCTCGGTGGCGGTGCGGATGGCGTCGTCCAGCGCGGTGAGGATGCCGGCGGCGCGGATCTGGTCGCTCTCGTCGAGCCAGGCGCAGCCGTCGACGGGCCGGCCCGGGGCGGGTGTGAGCCGGGGGTAGCCGACGTGGACCAGCCGGGCCTCCGGGTAGGCCGTCCGCAGCGCGGGGTACACGGTCGTGACGAGGGTGTCGGTGATCGCCGTGAGCGCGTCGACGAAGTCCTCGTCCTCGGGCGACGGGCAGTCCGTGACCACGCAGGTGCCGACGATGTCCCCGAAGCCCGCGTTGTTGCCGCCGATCGTGAGCGTCACGAGCGTGATCGACGGGTCGGGTTCGCTCGGGATCTGTGGCGCGAGGTCGCGGCTCTCCCAGCGGCCGGTCATGTGCTCGGTCTTCGCGCCCGCGCAGGCGCGGTGCTCCACGGACACCACGTCGCTGGTGTCCGCGTAGAGCAGCCGCGGCCACGCGAGCGACGACACGTTGCACGAGCCGCTGCCCGGCTCGTACGGCGGGGCTCCCTCGCCCGAGGAGAAGGAGTCGCCGAGGGCGACGTAGACGATCGCGTCGGTGTCGGCCTCCGGCGGGTCGTCGTCGTCCCCGCCGCAGCCGGCCACGAGCGACACCACGGCCAGGGCTGCGGCCATTCCTCGCGTCCAGGTGCGCCCGTGCACGGCCTCCGGTTGTACCAGAGGGCGCGCCGGCGCCGCGGTCGTCACCGGGGCACGACCGCCACCGGCAGGTGGCGGAGGCCCGTGTGCTTGTTCGAGCGGGTCCACTCGGGTGGGCCGGCCGGCTCGAGGCGGTCGAAGCGCTCGAGGAGGGCGTCGAACACGACGCGCATCTCGATGCGGGCGAGCGCGGCGCCGAGGCAGAAGTGGGTGCCGTGTCCGAACGCGAGGTGGCGGTTGGGCTCGCGGGCGACGTCGAACCGGTGGGGATCGGGGAAGACCGCCTCGTCGTGGTTGGCCGAGGACCACCACAGCGTCACCTTGTCCCCGGCCCCGATGGCCCGGCCGCCCACCTCCACGGCCCGGGTCGCGGTCCGTCGGTTGTAGGTGGTGGACGAGGTGTAGCGGAGGATCTCCTCGACCGCGGTCGGCAGGAGGCCACGGTCGGCCTGGAGGGCCCGCCACTGGTCCGGGTGGTCGAGGAGGGCCAGCAGGCCGCCGGCGATCGAGTTGCGGGTGGTCTCGCTCCCGGCCGCGATGAGCAGGTTGAAGAACATCTGCACCTCGAGGTCCTCCAGGGGCGCGACGCCGTCGCCGTCGGCGCGGGGGATCGTCGCCGTGGCGACCCGGGAGAGCAGGTCGTCCGCCGGCGCCGCTCGCTTGTCGTCGATGAGCGCCGTCCCGTAGGCGAACATCTCGGCCGACGCCCGCGCCGCCTTCTCGCTCGACTCCCCGAGGTCCCGGTCGTCGTAGTCGAGCGAGGCGTTGGCCCACCGGAACAGCTGGTGCCGGTCCTCCTGGGGGACGCCGAGCAGCCGGGCGATGGCCTGCAGTGGCAGCTCCGCCGCGACGTCGACGAGGAAGTCGCAGCCGCCCCGCTCGGCCACCGAGTCGACGAGCGCCGCGGTGCGAGCCCGCAGGTCGTCCTCGAGCAGCGCCAGGGTGCGGGGGGCGAGCGCGGGGGTCACGAGCTTGCGGATCCGCTGGTGCCGGGGGTCGTCCATCATGTTGAGCAGCACGCCGGCCGCGAAGCCGCCGGCCAGGTCCTCGATCAGCGTGCCGCCACCGGTCGGGCGCTGGGCCGAGCCGTCGGAGCTGAACACGTCCGGCGCGCTCGCGGCGGCGAGCACGTGCTCGTGGCGGCTCAGCACCCAGAAGGCCTCGCCGTCGGGCGTGTGGGCGGTGGGCGGGTGGCGGTGGACCGGCGCATCGCGCCGGAGCCGGGCGAACACGGGATGCGGGAAGCCACCCGCGAACCGGTCGAGGTCGGTCAGGTCGATGTCGTCGAGCGGGCCCTCGTGGATCGAGGTGTCCCGAGCCACGAGGTCAGCGGTCGTCGGCGGGCAGGCCCAGGCCGATCTTGCCGGCGTGGACGAGCGTCTCCTCCGGGGTGAGGGGGTGGAAGCGGGCACCCCGCACGTCGCGGACGCACTGCTCGATCGGCTGGGTCCGGTAGAAGGCGGCGCCGCCGCCGACCTCGAGGGCGAGGTCGCACACCTCGGTGCCGGCCAACGCGATCTCGCGCTTCGCGGCCATGACCGCCACGACGTTGTCCATCGAAGGGGCCGGGTCGTCGCCGACGATCGCCAGCGCGCCGTCGAGGGCCCAGCTCGCGATCCGGAGCTTCGTGTCCATGAGACCGACGGCGCGCTGCACGATCGGGTCCTCCGCGCGGGGCGTGCCCGCCACCAGGGCCACCGCGTGGTCGCGGGCGGCCTCGGCCACGCCGAGGTACACGGCCGCGATGGGGGGCATCGCGATCGCCAGGATCACCTGGAGAGGTGGGTCGAGCTTCCCGAGGGGACGGCGGGCGAGCACGCGCTCGTCCGGCACGAACACGTCCTGCAGCTCGACGTCGTGGCTGCCGGTGGCCCGCATGCCCATGGCGTCCCAGGTCTCGATGAGCCGGACGCCGTCGGCGGCCATCGGCACGGCCATGTTGAGGACGATGCGGCCCTCGTCGGGGTCGTCGAACGGGAACATCGTGGACAGGACGTCGCCGACGGGGGACTGGCTGGCGAAGATCTTGCGGCCGCTGACCTGGTAGCCGCCGTCGACCTTGGTGGCCTCGCCCCGCGGGCGGGTGAGGTCCGCGCCGCCGGTCGACACGAGGACGATGCCCTCGTCGGCCACGCGCCGGAGGGTGGCCTCCGCGCCGGGCAGCTCGCGCCGGTAGCGCCACGCGGTGAAGAGGATCACGTGGTGGTGCATGACCGAGGCCAGCGCGGTGGACGCGCAGTGGCGGGCCAGCTCCCGTTGGGCCATCGAGACCTGCCGACCGGTGGCGCCCTTGCCGCCGAGCTCCTCGGGGACGGCGAGGGCGAGGTAGCCCTCGGCCTTCAGGACCTCGTAGGCCTCGTGGACGAAGGTCCCGTCCCGGTCGTGCCCGGCCGAGAACGGCCCGATGCGAGCGCCGATGTCGGCGGCCCACGCCACCAGCTCGCGTTCCTTCTCCTGTGCCTGCTGCTCCATGTCCGAACCATGCCACGCGCCGGGTGTCAGCGCGCCGCCGCGGCCGCCTTGAGGCCGGGTTGGGGCTCGGCCCGGTCCCAGAGCCGCTTGCCGACGTAGCGCCAGAGGAGCCAGAGGAACGCGGCGAAGAGGATCCCGCCGACGCTCGTGCGGATGAGCACCTCGAGGGCGCCGGCGTCGGAGAGGTCGTTGCCCTCGAGGTAGTTGGGCCCGCCCCACACGGGCTCGAACGGCGTCCGCGCGCCGAAGCGGGCGTAGAGGAACCACGAGACCATGCGACCGAGGCCGTAGAAGAAGAAGCCCCGGTAGAGGAGCAGCAGGCCCCGCTCGCTCAGGCGCAGCCGGCGGTGCAGCCAGCTCCAGACCTTCGGGTCCGACGGGATGACCGTGCTCCGGAAGTAGTCGGCCCGCAGTGCCTGACGGGCCAGCAGCACGACGACGAGGAGCCAGAACAGGTCCCACACGCCGCCGAGGCTGCTGTAGTACGCGGCCGCGTCGCCGTAGCGCCCCTCCGCCGCCGCGTGCTTCCACATGCTGATCGTCACGGGCTCGGTGGAGAACGGGAAGAACGGCATGACGCCGGCCGTGTCGGCCACGTCCGTCAGCACGTGGGCCCACTGCCCCACGAGGATGCCGAGCGCCCAGGACCGGCTCTTCGTCAACCACAGCACGAGCAGCGCGAACGCCACCCCGAACACGAAGGAGTGGGTGAACCCGACGCCCGGCCACCCGCGGTGGAACTGGGCGGGGTCGTCCGACGCGTAGACGAGCGCCTTCGTGAACAGGTCCGGCGCGAAGGTGCCGAGGGCGATCGCGAAGAACGACGACCGCAGGCCGACGTGCTTCTGGAGGAAGTAGTTCTCGAACTCGTGGGCAGCCCAGGACATCGGTGGATCAGCGGACGCGGCCGAAGGCCTTCGGGACGACGTACAGGACGACCAGCAGGAACAGCGGGCCGACGATCCAGTTGAGGACCACCGACTTCAGGAAGTAGCCGAGCGCGACGTAGACGACGAACGCCGCGACGTAGGCCGCGGCGGGGGCGTCTTCCGGCTCGGGGGCCTCAGGCATCGACGCGCTCGGGCGGCGGCCCGAGGAGCACCTCGGGGTCGTGGCCGAGCGAGGAGAGGAAGCTGGCGTCGTCTTCCCAGGTGCGCCGCCGCCGCTCGCTGCGGCTCAACCCCTGGGCGCGATCCACGACCCGCTGCCAGCCGCCCGACGCCAGCGCGGCCGCGCCGCTGCCGGCGACGGCCATGGCGTCGAGGGAGCTGAAGCAGTTGATGCACACCAGCCGCCGACCCTACCCGGGTACCCTCGGCCCGCCGTGACGCCCGCGCCACCGAGGCTCCGTCCGCCCGTGCTGGTCGCGGGTGCCTGCGCTGCCGTCGCCGTCGTCACCGGGAGCATGGCCGCCACCCACGACGTGGCCGCCGCCGAGCGGTCGATCGGGCGCTGGCTCTACGACCTCCCGGACTGGACCACCGACGTCTGGGAGACCGTGATGCAAGCGGGGAACCGGGCCGTCGTCCTCGTCGTCGCGGTGGCGCTGCTGTTGCTCGGCCGGCGCCGGGCCGGCGTCGTGGTGCTGGTGAGCGGCCTGGCCACGTGGTGGATCGCGGGGCCGCTGAAGGACGCCGTGGGTCGGGGGCGACCGACCCCCGACCTGCTCGGCCGTCCGCTGCGGGAGGAGGTGGAGCGCAACGGCTGGCCATCGACCCACGCCGCGCTCGCCGCCGCCCTCGCCACCGCCGTGCTCCTCTCGCTCCCGCTGCGCCGCTGGCAGCAGGCCGTGGTCGTCGCCGTCGCGCTCGGCACGGCGATCGCCCGCGTGCACCTCGGCGTGCACTGGCCCCTCGACGTCGTCGGGGGTGCCGCCATCGGGGTGGCGGTCTCGTGCATCGTGTCCACGGTGGAGGAGCGGGTGCGATGACCGAGCTGCGGGTTGCCACGTTCAACGTGCGCAACGGACGGGCCCTCGACGGGTTCGTCCGGGCCTGGCCGTTCCGGCGCCGCGCCGTGGTGGCCGCGATCGCCTCGCTCGACGCCGACGTCGTCGGTCTCCAGGAGGCGTACCGCTTCCAGCTGCGCTCGCTGCTGCGAGGCCTCCAGCGCTA
>DATFFY010000086.1:0-2256 GCA_035249805.1 Acidimicrobiales bacterium
GGCTCTTCGGGTACACGCAGGAAGAGGCGTGCGGGCGCAACGTGGACGACCTCGTCGCCCGATCGGACGAGCTGCACGCCGAGGCGGTGGACATCTCCCAGCAAGCCGGGATGGGTGGGGAAGTGCACCTCGTCACCCAGAGGACCCGCAAGGACGGGACGCTGGTGGATGTCGACGTGCGGGCCGCCCCGATCGTCGTTGGCGCCAAGCAGGTCGGGATGCACGCGATCTACCACGACATCCGCGAGCTACTGCGTGCCCGACGCCAGGCTGAGGCCGCCACCGAGGCCAAGAGCGCCTTCCTCGCCACCATGAGCCACGAGATCCGCACGCCAATGAACGCGGTCATCGGCATGACCGAGCTCCTGCTCGACACCGAGCTGTCCCTCGAGCAACGGAACCTGGCCGAGATCATCCGCACCAGCGGGGACGCACTCCTCGCTGTCATCAACGACATCCTCGACTTCTCGAAGATCGAGGCCGGCCGGCTCGACCTCGAGCGCAGCCCCTTCGACGTGCGCGGGTGTATCGAGGCGGCCCTGGACGTCGTGGCGACCCGGGCGGCGGAGAAGGGGCTGGACCTCGCCTACCTGCTCCATCCGGCCACACCGCGGGCGGTTGTCGGCGACGTGACCCGCCTCCGCGAGATTCTCATCAACCTGCTCTCCAACGCCGTCAAGTTCACCGAGGCCGGCGAGGTGGTCCTGTCGGTGCACTCCAAGCCGGCCGCCGATGGCCGGCACACGCTCCACTTCGCGGTCCGGGACACCGGCATCGGCATCCCGGCCGACCGCATGGACCGACTCTTCCAGTCGTTCAGCCAGCTGGACGCCTCGACGACACGCCGCTACGGCGGCACCGGCCTCGGCCTTGCCATCAGCCAGCGCCTCACCGAAATGATGGGCGGGACCATCTGGGTGGAGAGCCAGGTCGGCGAGGGGTCGACCTTCTCCTTCACCATGCTGGCCGAGGAGGCCCCGAGCAGCCCACCAACCTTCATGGAGGCAATCCAGCCGCAGCTCGAGGGCCAACGCCTGCTCGTCGTCGACGACAGTGCCACCAACCGCACGATCCTCATCCGTCACGCCGAGTCCTGGGGAATGGTCGCCCAGGCGACGGCGTCGCCCGCGGAGGCGCTGCGGTGGATCAGCCGCGGCGATCCCTTCGACCTCGCCATCATCGACATGCAGATGCCCGAGATGGACGGTCGCACGCTGGCCGACGAGATCCGCCGCCACCGGGACGCCCTGACCCTCCCGCTGATCCTGCTGACATCGCTGGGGCACCGGGTCGACCACGTCCACCCGGGCGGGAACTTCGCGGCGACGCTGACCAAGCCGATCAAGGCCTCCCAGCTCCACGAGGTGGTGGTCGGCGTCCTCGCCCGGCAACCATCGGTGGCGCCGCCGACCAGCGCCGCGGCGCCGGAGGTCGAGTGGGCGCCGCAGGCGGGGCTGCGGATCCTCCTCACCGAGGACAACGAGCTCAACCGGACGCTCGCCGTCGCCCTCCTCGACAAGCTGGGCTGTCGGGCCGACATCGCGACGAACGGCCTCGAGGCGCTCGAGGCGCTGCGGCACGCGCCCTACGACGTGGTGCTGATGGACGTCGAGATGCCGGAGATGGACGGTCTCGAGGCCACGCGCCGGATCCGCGCCGAGCGGCCACCCGACCAGCAGCCGCGCATCATCGCCATGACCGCCAGCGCGATGCAGGGCGACCGTGAGCGGTGTCTTGCCGCGGGCATGGACGACTACCTGAGCAAGCCCATTCGGCGCCAGGAGCTGGCCGCCGCGCTGGCCCGGCGTGAACCACGCGCCGCGCCCGCCCCGGAGCCGCCGGCGCAGGATGAGGGCATCCTCGACCCGGCAGCGCTCGAGCAGCTTCGAACGCTGGGCGACGCGGCATTCCTCAGCGAGCTCATCGGCACCTTCCTTGCCGACGCGCCCGCGCTGGTCGAGACGCTGGGGCGGTCACTGGCGGCAGGCAACGCGGAGGAGCTACGCCGGGCTGCGCACACGCTGAAGTCGAACGGGCACACGTTTGGAGCGACGTCGCTTGCCGAGGCCTGCCAGGAGCTGGAGACCGCGGCGCGGGCCGGCGCGCTGGAGGGCGCGGCCGGGCTCGTCGCGCGGGTCGAGGCGCGCTTCGAGAAGGCCAGGGCGGCGCTCGAGGCGGTGCTGCAGGGGGTGGGGTGATGGAGTTCCGGGCGTCTGCACTCGTGGTCGACGACGATCCGATCAACCGGATGCTGCT
>DATFFY010000087.1:0-7439 GCA_035249805.1 Acidimicrobiales bacterium
TCGTCGACCAGTCCCCCACGCCGGCGAGCACGCCGGTCGTGGCCGCCCCGCCCGAGCGGGCGGCGGCACGAGCCCCTCGGCAGCGGTCGCTCGCCTTCACGATCACCGGTGCGGTCCTCGTGGTCGCGGCGTTCCTGCTGCTGCTGCGGATGACCGCGCAGGAGCGGGGCGGCCCCACCCACGAGTTCGTGAGCATCGGCGACGGGATCCCCGCCACCTTGTACGTCCCCTACCCGGACGAGGACGACGGCCTGCCCGTCGCCCCTCCGAAGGGCGAGCGGGCGCCGGTCATCGTGCTGGCCCACGGCTACTCCGCGGACCGGGCCAGCATGAGCGGGCTGGCCCGCAGCTACACCGAGGCGGGTTACGCGGTGCTGTCCTTCGACTTCCGCGGGCACGGCGCCAACACCCACCGGTTCCAGGGTGACCTGCGGGACGACTTCGCCGCGGCCGTCGACTGGGCCGAGACCTCGCCCTACGTGGACGGCGAGAACATCGCGGTCATGGGCCACTCGATGGGGGCGGGGGCGGCGCTCGACTTCGCCACCCTCGACGCCCGGCCGAAGGCGGTCATCCCGCTGTCCGGCGGGTGGGTCGTCAACGACGGGGTCGTGCCGGGCAACACGCTGTTCGTGGTCGCCGAGAACGATCCGGACAGGATCCACGACCGGCAGCAGGAGCTCGCCGACCAGCTGACCCAGCTCGGCGGGACCGTCGGCCAGGTCGAGGTCGGCGGCTCGGACCACATCACGGTCCTCCGAAAGGACAAGACGGTCGCCGCGGTGACCGAGTTCCTCGACCCCATCCTCGGCATCGAGCGGGCCGACGGTGACACGCCCGGCATCGAGGACCCGCGCTACAAGACGGCGCTCCTCTACCTGATCGTGGCCTTCGCCCTGGTCGCCCTGCTGGGCAGCGTCGTCGGCCGGGCCGCGCCGGCCGGGCCGCAGACGGATCCGGCGGGGCCGGTCTGGGGCGGCTTCGCGCTGCTCGTCGGGGCGCTCGTCGTCAGCATGCCGGTGCTCGGCGCGGGGCAGTTCGACCTGCTCCCGATCGGCGCGGGGCAACCCATCGTGATCCACGCCGCGCTCGCGTCGGCCCTGCTGTGGGGCCTGCGCGGCCTCGCCCAGCGTGGACAGCTCACCGGGCGCGTCGCGGAGTGGATCGGCCCGGACCGGCCGTGGCTCTCGCTGCGGAGCTCGGGCTGGACCGGCCTGGTCGCGGCCGGGATCGTCATCGCCCTCCTGATCCCGCTCGGACCGGTGGTCCACCGCTTCGTGCCCACCCCGCAGCGGGCCGTCTACTGGGTGGTGATGGCGGCGATCGCGCTGCCGTTCTTCGCGGCGTTCCACGGCCTCATCCGCCGCGGTGAGGGCTGGACCGCGATCCTGATCGGTGCCATCGGGCGCGTCGTGCTCATCGCCGTCCTGCTCCTCGGCCTGGCCGTGGGCGTGCTGCCCATGGTGATCTCGCTGGTCATCCCGCTGCTCGTGCTGCAGTACGTGCTGCTCGAGCTCTTCGCGGGAGGGTGCTACGCCTCGAGCCGCAACACCACGGTGATCGCCATCGTCGACGCCGTGGTCATCGGCTGGGTCGCCACCACCCTGACGCCGGTGGGCTGACCCCGCTCAGGCGGTGACCCTGCTGGCGAAGGCCAGGGCGGCCTGCTCCAGCTCGGCGCGGTCGTAGTCGAGCGTGGCCACGTGGAAGCTCTTCTCGAGCCAGAGGTGCTCGACGGGCCCACCGACCGCGGCCGCGATGACCTCGGAGTCGCCGGGCTGCACAACGTGGTCTTGGCGGCTCGTGATGACGAGCGCCGGGCAGCGGATCGCGCCGAGCTGCTCGCGCACGCCGGTGCCGGCCTCGAGCATGCTGACGAGCGGCCGCAGCGGCGTCTGGGCGTAGGACACCTCGTCGGCGTCGGGATCGGCGATGTCGCCACCGATCGAGTCGATGACGTCCACACCGCCCTCGAGCATCGCGGCCAGCCCCTCGGCCAGGTCGGGGGGCGCCTGCACGGGGGCGTTGATCACGACGATCCCGGCGAGCTCCGGGTGGGCCTCGGCCAGCGCGAGCGTCAGGGCGCCCCCCATCGAGAGGCCGGCGACCACGATGCGGCCCTCGGGGACGCGGGCCCGGAGCGCGTCGAGCGTCCGCTCGGCCTCGGCCAGCCAGTCGTGCCACGTCGTGCGCGCGAGGTCCTCGGGGGCGGTGCCGTGCCCGGGCAGACGGGGCAGCTCGACCGCGAACCCGGCATCGGCGAAGACCTCGGCCAGCGGCCGCATCGACACCGGGGAGCCGGTGAAGCCGTGGAGCACGAGCGCGCCGTGCGGTCCGCCGCCCGGCGACGACCAGGGCTCGCACCCCGGCAGCACCGGGTGCGCGTCGTCGGCGGGCGTCCTAGGAGTACGGGTCGTCATCGGCTTGCTCCTGCCACCAGTCGTCGGGCGCGGGGGTCCAGTCGGGGTCCGGGTAGATGCAGTCGACGGGGCACGGCTCGAGGCACTTGTCGCAGCCCGAGCACAGCTCCGGGATGATGATGACGTCGAGCCCGTGGTTGAAGATCGCGCCGAACTGCGGCGGGCAGTGCCGGATGCACGTGTCGCAGTTGATGCAGATCGACATGTCGATCAGCATCGGTGGGTTCTGCCACTTCGGGTTCCGCTCGCGGCCCGAGATCCGCTCCGCTCGGGTCCCCGCAGCCATCCCCGGGACGGTACCACCGGGCACCGGTCCTGATTGACCCGCGGGTCAAGGGCGGGGCACGCTGACGCGGTGGAACCGGACCGGCGCCTGACCGCCCAGGGCATGGAGCGCAAGCAGCAGCTCCTCGACCGCGCCGCCGAGCTCTTCGCCGAGCGGGGCTACGCCGAGACCCGGGTGATCGACATCGTGCGAGCCGCCGGCGTGGCCAAGGGGCTCTTCTACTGGTACTTCGACAACAAGGCGGCCCTGTTCGAGGAGCTGGCGGAGAGCATCCGGCTCCGGCTCCGCCGGCAGCAGGGCGCCGTCCTCGACCCCACCGACCGGCCGCTGCGGAACCTGCGCCGCGGCACGGAGGCCTCCGTCCACTTCATGGCCGAGCACGCCCACTTCTTCTCGCTCCTCGAGGTCGAGGGCCGCAACTTCACCGAGGTGCTGCGTCGGGGCACCGAGCAGCACATCACGGACACGCTGGCCCTCATCCGCGCCGGACAGGCCGACGGCTCGATCCGCGACGAGGATCCGGCCCTGCTCGCCCTCGGGGTCGTCGGCGCGGTCGGCCAGTACTCGCACTTCCACCGCACCGGCCGCATCAAGATGCCCCTGCCGGAGCTGGCGGACTACGTCGGGCGGTACGTCGTCCACTCGGTCGCCGCCGACGACGAGGCCGCCCGGCTGGCGCTCCAGGACACCCCCGCGCTGTCGGCCACCCGCTGACCCTCGATCGCGGTACGGTGCCCCTCGCCCACAGGCCGACCTGGAGGTAACCGACGTGGCGTACAAGTTCCTGTCCGAGGAGTGGCTCGAGGCGGCCAAGGCCATCCGCGAGGAGTACCGCGGCAAGGCGGCGCCGCCCGCCCATGCCGTCCGGATGAACCAGATCATCACCGACGTGCCGTTCGGCGACGGCACGATCGACGCGCACATGGACACATCCGGCGGCGAGCTCGAGATGGACATGGGGCACCTCGAGAACCCGGACCTCACGGTCACCCTCGACTACGCGACGGCCCAGGCCATCCTCGTAGACGGGAACCCGCAGGCCGGCATGCAGGCCTTCATGGCCGGCAAGATCAAGGTCCAGGGCGACATGACGAAGCTCATGGCCATGCAGCAGGGCACCCCGGACCCGGTCCAGGCCGAGATCGCCGCGAAGATCCAGGAGATCACGGAGTAGCGATCGCCACGCCCGGAGGATCGTCGACCAGGCCGTCCCTCGGGGCGGCCTCGTCGCGTCGGGAGGACTGCACGAAGCCGGCGCAGAGCACGCCGACCGCGGCGACCGCCGCGGCCAGGAGGTAGGCCTCGCCGAAGGCCTCGACCTCTCCGACCGCGCCCTCGCGGACCACGGCGACCGTCTGCATGAGCTGGATCCCGAGGACGACGCCGAGCTGGGTCATCATCTGCTGGAACGCGCCGGCCACACCGAGGTCCCGCTCGTCGACCGCGTTGGCGATGCTCGCGGCGAGCGACGGCGACGAGCACCCGAGACCGATGCCGGAGAGGGCGAGGGACCCGATGATCACCAGGTCGGAGGAGCCCGGGGCGACGGTCGAGAGCGCGAGCATCGAGGCCACGACGAACACGGCGCCCACGATCGCCGATGTCCGCTCACCGATGCGGACGGCCGCGTAGCCGGCCAGCGGCCCGGAGATCGCGAACGCCAGCGGTCGGGAGATCATCAGCCCGCCGACCCGGGTCTCCGGGTAGTCGAACACCGACTCGAGGAACAGCGGCGTGATGACGAAGCCGCCCATGTAGGCGAAGTTGGTGAAGCACTGCGTGGCGATCGCGAAGGTGAAGTTCCGCTGTCGCAGGTAGGCGAGCGGCAGGAGCGGGCTGCTGACCCGCCGTTCGATGAGGGCGAAGGCGACGACGGCGACCGGCGCCATCGCGAAGCCGGCCACGATGGCCGGGGACGACCACCCCCAGGATGGCCCGCGGTTGATGGCGAGGAGCAGCGCCGTCGCTCCGAGGGCGAGCACGACGGCGCCGGCGACGTCGAACTCGGCCCGGCGCCGCGGCGTGTCGGGGAGCACCACGACGGCCATGAGCAGGCCGGCGAGGGCCAGCGGCGCCTGGGCGACGAAGATCCAGCGCCACCCGAACGCCTCCACCACCGGCCCGCCGGCCACCACCCCGACGACCGGGCCGCCCGCGCCGACCATCGTCCAGTAGCCCATCGCCTGCACGCGGCGCTCCCGGGGGAACAGCTGGTTGATCAGCGCGATCGACGCGGGCCCGGTGGCCGCTCCCGTCGCGGCGCCGAGCGTGCGGAAGAGGATGAGCGCGCCCGCGCTCCAGGCCAGCGCCGTGAGGGCGGCGAAGACGGCGACACCGGCCATCGACCACGCGTACACGCGACGGTGCCCGTGGAGGTCGCCGAGCTTGCCCATCGCCGGGCCGACGACGGCGAAGGCCAGGAGGGGCCCGGTGACGACCCAGGTGACCGTGCTGACGTCGCTGCCGAGGTCGCCGGCGATCCGCGGGATCGACACCGACAGGATCGTGATCGTGAACCCGACCGAGAAGAGCCCGAAGAGCGACACGACGAGGACTGCCCACGGGTAGCGGGGGTGCTCCGACAGGCGGTCCTGGACCCGCTCGCGCAGGAGCAGCGGCCAGGGGAGGACACCGACCTCCTCCGCGCCGGGCGCGGTGTTCGACAGCTCGTCGCCGCGGCTGTCCACCGTCGGGCGCCCTCTTACGAGCCGGACGGGAAGAGCCCGGGGACCTGCTCGGCGAGCTCCTCGATCGTCCAGCGCCCGTCCCGCTCGAGGCGCTCGCCGAAGGACCACGGTTCCATGACGCGCACGGTGCCGCCCTGCACGAAGAAGGTGCGACCGGTGAGCTCGCACCCCGCCGTGGCCAGGTAGGCGACGAGCGGCGAGACGTTGGCCGGATCCCACAGGTCGAAGCCCTCGGCCGGCGCGGCCACGACGTCGCCCAGGCCCGGGGTGGCCTCCGTGAGGCGGGTGCGGGCGGCCGGCGCCAGGCAGTTGGACCGCACGCCGTACCGCCCCAGCTCCTGCGCGCAGATGATGCTGAACGCGCCGATGCCCGCCTTCGCCGCGCCGTAGTTCGTCTGCCCGGGGTTGCCGAGGAGGCCCGAGGTCGACGAGGTGTGGACGATCGACGCCTGCACCGAGACCCCCGCCTTGGCCTGCTCGCGCCAGTGGGCGGCGGCGAACCGGGTCGGGACGAAGTGGCCCTTGAGGTGGACGGCGACGATGTCGTCCCACTCGGCCTCCGACATGCTCACGACCATCCGGTCGCGGAGGAACCCGGCGTTGTTCACGAGCACGTGGAGGTCGCCGAACTCCCGCACGGCGGTGGCGACCATGGCCTCACCCGCGTCCCAGTCGGTGACGTCGCTGGCGAAGGCGACCGCCTCGCCCCCGGCGGACCGGATCTCGGCGGCCACCGCCTCGGCCTCGTCGCCGAGGTCGTTGACCACGACCTTGGCCCCCTCGGCCGCGAACAGGAGGGCGTGGGCCCGCCCGAGGCCCCGGCCCGCGCCCGTGATGATGGCGACACGGCCGTCGAGCGCTCCCACGGCTCGCAACCTAGTGGTCGGTCGTCGTGGGGGTCAGCGGCGCAGGTAGATGTCGACGGTCGTGCCTCGCTTGACCGACGTCCCCGGGCTCGGGTTGGTGTCGAAGGGGCGTCCGTTGGCGGGACCGAAGACCTCGCCGACGGTGAGCCCCGCCCGCTCGATCGCGGCGGTGGCCTGGTCGAGGGTCAGGCCGGACACCCCCGGGACCTTCACCACGTCCGGTCCCTTGGAGACGATCACCTCGACCTCGCCGCCGCGCGGGACCTCGGCGCCCGGGCCCGGACGGCTGCTGATGACCTTGCCGGGGGTGATCGTGTCGTGGAACTCCTCGACCCGCTTCGGCGTGAGCCCCACCGCCTCGAGCGCGGCGGCGGCCTGCTCGTAGGTGCCCCCGGACATGCCCTCCGGCACGACCCGGGGCTGCGGGCCCTTCGACACCACGAGCGCGACCTCGCTGCCCTTCGCGAGCTCCGCCGGCACGTCGGGTCCGAGCGCGAGGACGGTCCCGGCCGCGACCTCCTCGTCGAACTGCTCGAGGACCGCCACGGTGAACCCGCCGGCCCGCTCGAGCGCGGCCTGGGCCTCGGGCAGCGGCCTGCCCACGAGGTCGGTCGGGAGTCGGGCGAGGGTGTTGCCGAGCGACACGCGCAGCTCGAGCGTGCCGCCCTCGCGCAGCGACGCGCCGGGTGCAGGGTCGGTGCCCAGCACCTCGCCGGGGGTCGAGCCGTCCTCGCGGGCGTCCACGGTCTCGATCCGCCAGCCGTACTGCGACACCGCCTCCCGCGCCGCCTCCTCCGTGAGGCCGATGAGCCGCGGCACGTCGAACGACGGTGTCCGGGCGTCGTTCCAGTACCAGGCCGCGCCGCCGCCCAGCGCCGCCGCGAACAGGATCGCCAGCACCACCCATGGCCACCGGCGCCGCCGGCGGTCCTCCTCCCACTCGTCGGGGAGGTCGTCGATGGCGTCGATGCCGACGGTGAGGTCGAGGTCGCGGTCGTCCGCGCTGCGGGTGAGGTTGGTGGCCTCGTCGTCGAGGACCACGCCGGCGATCGTCGGCTCCCCCACCGCGAGGGTGAGCGGCTCCGGACGGGGCAGCGCGTTGGCCGTCGCCATGAGGGCGACGCCCAGCGCTCCGGCGTCGGGACGCTCGGCCGGCACCGGGGAGCCGGCTCGCTCGAGG
>DATFFY010000088.1:0-2078 GCA_035249805.1 Acidimicrobiales bacterium
GGCCCGCAGGAGGCGCTCGCCCGTGCGCGGCGCCAAGCGGGCCGCGGCTGCTGCGGCCGGCATCGTGAGCGCGATCGCGCCCGCGGCGAGGGCGACCAGCTCCAGGCCGGACGACGCCGCGTCCTTCCAACCGATCTCCTCCACCCCGCTCGCGTCCGGGATCCAGGTCGGCAGGCCGACGGCGCGCGACCAGGCCCACACGCCGAGCACCCCGGCGTCGAGGCCCAGGCCGGCCACCAGGACCCGTGGCGAGAACTGCGCTCGAGCCACGGAGGCGGCCCACAGCAGCTGCAGGCACGCGACGGCGACGAAGAACCCGGCGATGTGCCAGTGCTCGGTGTGGTCGCCGGCCGCGTCGAGGTGGAGCACCCCGGCCCCGGCGGTGGCCAGGGCCGCGCACACGCGCACGACCTGGCCGAAGGTGATCCCCGTGTGGTCCCCGTCCCCCACCGGGTCAGGCTGTCACATCACCGTCGGTGACGCCTAGCTCCCCCCTCGGTGGACCCGGGCGGGAGGCCCGTCGACGATCCGCCGATAGGTTCGCCGGCATGGCCGACACGTTCGCGATCGAGGGCAGCACCACCGTCCACCGCCTCGGCTTCGGGGCGATGCGCATCACGGGGGAGGGCATCTGGGGCCCGCCCCGGGATCACGACGAGGCGCTCACCGTGCTGCGCCGATCCGTCGAGCTGGGCGTCGACTTCATCGACACGGCCGACAGCTACGGACCCACGATCTCCGAGGAGCTCATCGCCGAGGCGCTGGCGCCGTACGGCGACGTCGTCATCGCGACGAAGGCCGGCCTGACCCGCACGGGGCCGGGGGAGTGGTGGCCCGTCGGCCGGCCCGAGTACCTGCGGCAGCAGCTCGAGCTCAGCCTCCGCCGACTGCGTGTCGACGTGATCGACCTGTGGCAGCTGCACCGCATCGATCCGCAGGTGCCGCGCGACGAGCAGTTCGGCGTCCTGAAGGAGGCGGTCGACGCCGGCAAGGTCCGCCACGTGGGACTGTCCGAGGTGTCGGTCGAGGAGATCGAGGCGGCCCGCGCCGTCGTCCCGATCGCCACCGTCCAGAACCTGTACAACCTCGCCAACCGCCAGAGCGAGGACGTGCTCGACCACTGCGAGGCGCACGGCATCGGGTTCATCCCCTGGTTCCCGCTCGACGCCGGCAAGCTCGCGCAGGACGGCGGTCCGGTCGCCAAGGCCGCCGCCGACCACGGCGTCACGGCGGGTGCGGTGGCCCTGGCGTGGCTCCTGCACCGCTCGCCGGTGATGCTGCCGATCCCCGGCACGAGCCGCGTCGCGCACCTCGAGGAGAACATGGCGGCCGCCACGCTCCAGCTGGACGCCACCGAGCTCGCCGCGATCGATCACTCCGTGAGGTAGAAGACCACCACGAGCGCGAACGGCAGCACGTTGAACCACGCGTGGCCGAACATCGCCGGCGCGAGCCGGTTGAACTGCCGGGCCACGATGCCGAAGGCGAGCCCGGCCGCCGTGATCGCGAGGACGACGGACACGTTGCCCGCCCCGACGTCGACGGTCACGTGCGCGAGGCCGAACAGGACCGCTTGCACGAGCAGCGCGATCCACGCCGGCACGATGGTCTCGAGGGCCCGCATGAGCAGCCCCCGGAAGAAGAGCTCCTCGACGATCGGCGCCAGCACGACGGCGACCAGGCCGAAGAGCAGGACGAGTGGGAGCGTGAGCTCGACCTCGTCCTCGTAGGGCTCGGCGTTCGTGCCGACGAAGTCCGTCGACCACAGCAGCGCGACGAGCGACATCACGATCGCGCCGGCGCGGGCCGCGAAGGAGCCGATGAGGCCTCGCCACCAGTCACCCGGCTGGTACGCGAGCCCGAAGTCGGCGAAGAACCCACGTCCGGTGCCGAGGCGCAGGTGCACGAGCCAGCAGGTCCCGATGAGGCCCGTGTGCAGGCCGAGGACGCCGAGGCCGAGCTCGGCCGCCGGTCCGTCGAGCCCGATCCCCTCGCCGCCGGCGATCGCGCCGACGGCCATCACCGCCGACACGACCGCGCCGACGAGGGCGACCGCCGCCACCCAGCCGGGCCAGCGA
>DATFFY010000089.1:0-5096 GCA_035249805.1 Acidimicrobiales bacterium
CCTCAACGTCTCGAAGCACGCCCTGGCCACCGTGCACGGCTGCGAGGCGATGTTCCTGGCCAACGAGGAGCAGCCCTTCGAGTGGACCACCGCCACGGCCACCGGCACGGTCGCCCACAAGGCCATCGAGCTGTCGGTCCACTGGCGGGGCGACGCCGCGCCGGGTGACCTCGTCGACGAGGGCATCGCCCGGCTCATCGCGGGCACCGACGGCCTCGGCGACTACCTGGCCGGCCTCGGCGAGGGCGAGCGGGCCGACCTGCGCAGCGGTGCGGTCGAGCGCACGACCATGTTCCTGGAGTGCTTCCCGCCGCTCGAGTCCCGCTGGCGCCCCGTCACGGAGAGCCGGCTGCGGGCCGACCTGTGCGCGGACCGGGTCGTGCTCCGCGGCAAGGTCGACCTCACCGTCGGCCGGGCCGACGGGCTCCGGGCCGGCAAGGTCCTCCTCGACCTCAAGACCGGCGGGTTCTCGCCGAGCCACCGCGAGGACCTCCGCTTCTACGCCCTCCTCGAGACCCTCCGCCTCGGCGTGCCGCCCCGTCTCCTCGCGACCTACTACCTCGACCAGGGCCGCCTGCAGCAGGAGATCGTGAGCGAGGACCTCCTCGAGTCCGCCCTGCACCGGGTGGTGGGCGGCGTGGAGGCCCTCGTGGACCTGGTCCACAGCGGCCGACCGCCCGTGCTTCGGCCCGGCCCGCCGTGCCGCTGGTGCCAGATCCGGGTCGACTGCGAGGCCGGCCAGGCGTGGCTCAGCGCGAAGGTCGACGAGGAGGGCTGGTAGCCCCCGGCAACCCGCCTCGGTGGGGTGGCTTGCAACGCACCGCCGACCACCGCCGGCCAGCGACGCCCCTGGCGAGCGTCACAAGCCACCCCACTAGGCTCGGCGCCATGGCGCCTCCCAAGCCGACGAAGGCGGCCACCCGGGCCGCAGGAGCGAAGCCCCGACCCAACGGGAGCTCGTCGGTCGCCCTCGTGCCGGTCCCGAAGCCGGACGACCCCGAGGAGCTGGCCGACCCGCGTCGCTCCGACGTCGACGAGTGGGGGCGCTCCGAGCACATGCGGGAGCTGGCCCGCCGCATCTACGGCCCGCTGTACGAGCGCTGGCACCGGGTCGAGTGGGAGGGCATCGAGAACATCCCGACCACGGGCGGCGCGCTGCTCGTCGCCAACCACGCCGGGGCCATCCCGTCGGACGCCCCGGCGATCATGCACGGCATCGAGACCGAGCTCGGCCGGCCCGTGTACGGCCTGGCCGACGAGCTCTTCAAGCAGCTGCCCGTCGTGGGCACCCTCTGGTCGCGGGTCGGCGGCGTGCTCGCCCACCCGGACAACGCCTACCGCCTGCTCCGCGAGCAGCAGCAGCTCGCCCTCGTGTTCCCCGAGGGCACGAAGGGCACCGGCAAGACCTACGGCGAGCGCTACCAGCTCCGCCGCTTCGGTCGCGGTGGCTTCGTCCAGATCGCGATGCGGGCCGGCGTGCCGATCATCCCGATCGCCGTGGTGGGCTCCGAGGAGGCCATGCCGATCCTGTGGAAGAGCCCGCAGCTGGCGCGACGGGTCGGGCTCCCCTACCTGCCCGTCACGGCGAACATGCTGGCCTTCGGTCCGCTGGGCGGGCTGATGGCCTTCCCGGCGAAGATCAAGATCCAGGTGCTGCCGCCGGTGCACTTCGACGTCGAGCCCGACCAGCCGCGGTACTCGCGCAGCCGGATCATGGACGAGTCCGAGCGCATCCGGCAGCAGATCCAGGAGGCGCTGTTCGACATGCTCCGCAAGCGCCGCTCCGTCTGGTTCGGGTGAGCTGAGCGTGGGCAAGCGCGTCCTCATCACCGGCCTCGCCACGTTCTGGGGCGGGCGCGTCGCGCAGGCCCTCGAGGCCGATCCGAGCGTCGACGTGATCGTCGGCCTCGACCGGTTCGAGCCCACCGTGGAGCTCGAGCGCACCGAGTACGTGCGCAGCGACGAGAGCTACTCGATCCTCGCCCGCATCGTGAAGGCCGCGCGCATCGACACGATCGTGCACACCTTCCTGGCCGTGGACTCCACGATGATGAGCTCGCGCACGATCCACGAGATCAACGTCATCGGCACGATGAACCTCTTCGCGGCCGCGTCGGCGGTCGGGTCGACGGTGCGCAACGTCGTCGTGAAGTCGTCCACGCTCGTCTACGGCGCGTCCGCGCAGGACCCGGTGTGGTTCTCCGAGGAGACCCGCCGATCCAAGCCCCCGAAGACCCTGGTCGAGCGGAGCCTCCTCGAGGTCGAGGGCTACGTGCGGGACTTCGCGGTCGACAACCCGCACGTCACCGTGGCGATGCTGCGGTTCTCCAACGTGCTCGGCCCCGACATCACCACGCCGCTGGCCAAGGCCCTGGAGATGCCGCTCGTCCCGAGCCTCTTCGGCTACGACCCCCGCTTCCAGTTCGTCCACGAGACCGACGTGGTGCGAGCCATCCTCTACGTGCTCGAGAACGAGGTGCAGGGGATCTACAACGTCGCCGGCGACGGCCTCCTGCCGTGGAGCGAGGTGGCGGCGATCTGCGGTCGGCGCACGATCCCGCTGCCGCCCTACGGCACCGGCATCCTGTCGGCCCCGCTGGCCCGGTTCGGGGTGGAGCTGCCGCCCGAGCTCATCGACCTCCTCCGCTACGGCCGTGGCGTCGACAACCGCCGCCTGAAGCGCAGCGGCTTCGACTACCGCTTCACCTCGGCCGGCACGGTGGCCGACTTCGTCGAAGCGCTCCGGATCCGCCGCACCGTCGGCGACGAGCCCGGCTACCAGTACGAGCGGGACGTGGAGCAGTTCTTCCGCCACTCCCCCGCCATCGTCCGCGACGAGGTCTGATCTCGGTCACACCACTCGGCCCCACCACCCGCCCTGCAGGAGCGCGGCTACGCCGCGCTGTCACACCCCGTCGTCAGGATGACGGGGTGGCCATCTGCGAACAGCGTCGGACGGTGCGGTACGGGCACGAGCGGCTCGGCGGCATCGACCTGTACCAGCTCCCCTGCCGGCTCTGCGGGGCGTTACCCGGCGGTCGCCACGGCAAGCGCTGCCCCATCGGGCTGGGCGCGCCGCACCTGCGGCCCCGCCTCTGCCTCGACTGCGGGACCGTGGTCGGCCAACGCCACCGGCCGGGATGCTCGGCGGCCGTGTGCCGGGACTGCGGCTTCGAGCTCCTGGCCTGCGACTGCGCCGGCTGGCGCTGATTTCGTGACGGCCGTCACCGTCGGCTAGCACCAGGGGCCATGCAACGCCGGGATGGCTCTCTGTCGTCGCGCGCCTGGACGCTGGTCGTCGGCGTGCTCGCCCTCGGACTGCTGCCCGTGGCGCCCGCCGCGGAGGCGAGACCGAGCGCGCCGAGCCAGGCCGTCGAGTGCGGCACCCGGTTCCCGACGTATGTGCGCGCCCCGGGCGCCGGCGTCGGCGCGGTCCTGGGCGACGTCCCGATCACGATGAGCGACGGCGCCGTGCTCCGGGCCAACGTCACGCTCCCGAACCGTCGCGGGCCCTTCCCGACCGCCCTCACGATCACCGGGTACGGCAAGGGCACGGACTTCGGCGCGCTGGGCGGGACGGACCCCGGGCTCGTCGGCCACGGGTACGCCGTGATGGTCCTCGACGACCGCGGCACCGGCACGTCGCAGGGCCAGTGGGACTCGTGGGGCGACCGCACGGTCGCCGACTACCGCGAGGTCCTCGACTGGATCGTGGACCAGCCCTGGAGCGACGGGCGCGTCGGCATGACCGGGGCGTCGTACATGGGCATCACGTCGCTGCTCGCCGCCGCCTCGGGCCATCCGGCGGTCAAGGCGGTCTTCGCGACCGTGCCCATGGGCGACAGCTACCGGGACATCGCCGGCGCCGGCGGGCAGGGCAACCTCGCCTTCATCCCGCTGTGGCTCGGCCTCGTGACCGGCCTCGGCCTGGCCTACGGCACACCGGCCGGGCTCGTCGCGGAGCACCTGATCGGGGCCGCGCAGTTCCAGGTGCCGCTGCTCGCCCAGGAGGTCGTGGGCGGCCTGCCCGCCTACGACGGCCCGTTCTGGCGCCAGCGATCGCCGATCGACGTGGCCGACCGCATCACGGTCCCCACCTTCCTCGTCGGCGGGCTCGACGACCTGTTCCAGCGGGGCGTGCCGATGCTCTACGAGCGGCTGGCCGACCACACCGACACCCGCATGCTGATCGGACCGTGGACGCACACGACCACCGGGCAGGGCCTGCCGACCGGCGGCGTCCCGTCCGAGGGGCAGCTGCGCCTGCAGTGGTTCGACCAGCACGTGCGCGGGCGTGACACCGGCGCCGCCTGCATCCCGCCGGTGACGCAGTACGTGCGGGGCCAGGAGCGCTACGTCTCGTCGCCGACCTGGCCCGTGCCGGACCTCACCGCGCGGCGCTGGCACCTGCAGGGCGACGGCTCGCTCACCCTGGCGCCGCCCGTGGCCGGGAGCGCGTCCCGGTCCTACCTCGCGGTGCCGGTCACCGGGCTGTGCACCCGCAGCACGTCGCAGTGGCTGATCGGGCTCGTCCCGGAGAGCTGCGCCCACGACAACCGCATCGACGAGCTGCTCGGCCTCACGTACACCACCGAGCCCTTCACGACCGAGACCGTCATCAACGGCCCGATCCAGGCGGACGTCTGGCTGACCACCGACAAGACCGACGCCGTGGTGTCGGTCGCCGTGAGCGACGTCGCGCCGGACGGCACCTCCCGCGGGCTCAGCAACGGGCTGCTGCTCGCGTCGCACCGGGCCGTCGACCCCGCGAGGTCGCGCCTGCTCGACGGCCAGTCGATCCAGCCGTGGCACCCGTTCACCCAGGCGGCCACCCTGAACGTGACCCCGGGCGAGCCCACCCTCGTGCCGATCGAGGTGTTCCCCACCTCGGCGGCGATCGTGCCCGGGCACCGGCTGCGGATCACGATCACGCCGTACGACCTGCCCCATGCCGTCCCACCGATGCCGAGCGGGCTGGACTCGTTCCTCGGGACCGTCACCGTGCTGTCCGACGCCGCCCACCCGAGCTCGGTCGTGCTCCCCGTCGTCGACGCCACCGCCGTGGCCGCCCGGACGGCGCTCACCGCGTCAGGGAC
>DATFFY010000090.1:0-17518 GCA_035249805.1 Acidimicrobiales bacterium
CCTCGGCCGCGCCGGCCATCGCGGGCACCGCGGTGGGCGACACGAACGCGGCCGCCTCGATGCGGTGCACGCCGGCCGCGACGAGCGCCTCCACCAGGCGCACCCGCTCCTCCACCGACACCGGCGCCTCGGGCTGCAACCCGTCGCGCGGCCCCACGTCGCGGATGACGACCACAGCGGGCAGCGCCGGCAGGACCATCAGACGGGGGGCACGCCGTGGCGGCGGTCCGAGAACACCCGGTCCTTGCCCGCGGCCAGCGCGAGCCGCTCCACGACCTCCCGGCGGAGGTCCGGGAAGTCCACGACGGCGTCGATCACGAGCTCCGAGGCGAGCCGGTACAGGTCGACGTCCTCCTCGTAGACCCGGCGCTCCTCGGCCACGAAGGCGGCCCGCTCGTCCTCGTCCTCGATGGCGGCGATGCGGTTGGCGAACACGGCGTTCACCGCGGCCTCGGGTCCCATGACCGCGATCTTCGCGGTCGGGAGGGCGATGGTGGCCTCGGGCTCGAAGGCCGGCCCCGACATCGCGTACAGGCCGGCCCCGTAGGCCTTCCGGACGATGACCGACACCTTGGGCACGGTGGCCTCGCTCACGGCGGTGACCATCTTCGCCCCGTGCCGGATGATGCCCTGCCGCTCGACCTCGGTGCCGATCATGAAGCCGGGCACGTCGGCCAGGAAGACGAGGGGCACGTTGAAGGCGTCGCACCACCAGATGAACCGGGCCGCCTTGTCCGAGGAGTCGACGAACAGGGTGCCGCCGAGCGCCATCGGGTTGTTGGCCACGAAGCCGGTCGGGCGGCCGTCGAGGAGGCCGAAGCCCACGATCAGCTCAGGGGCGAAGAGCGGCTTCACCTCGAAGAAGCTCTCGGCGTCGACGAGGGCGTCGATCACGTCGTGCATGTCGTACCCGAGCCGCTCCTCCTCGGGGATCATCGACGCCTCGAGGCTGCGCACCGGGGGCCGGGCCGCGTAGGTGGGCGGGGCCTCTCGCCACGTGCGGGGCAGGTAGGACAGCACCGCCCGGGCCTGCTCGATCGCGTCGGCGTCGTCCTCGGCGAGGTTGTCCCCGCAGCCCGACACCGTGGCGTGCATGCGGGCGCCGCCCATCTCCTCGAGCGTGGTCTGCTCGCCGATGACCATCTCGGCCATGCGCGGGGAGCCGAGGTACATCGACGCGTTGCCCTCGACCATGATCACGATGTCGCAGAACGCCGGGATGTACGCGCCGCCCGCGGCCGACGGACCGAACAGGCAGCACACCTGCGGCACCCGTCCCGAGAGGCGCACCTGGTTGTAGAAGATGCGACCGGCGCCCCGTCGGCCGGGGAACAGCTCGACCTGATCCGTGATGCGGGCGCCGGCGGAGTCGACGAGCCACACGACGGGCACCTCGTGCTTCAGCGCGTACTCGGTGAGGCGCACGATCTTCTCGACCGTGCGCGCCCCCCACGAGCCGGCCTTCACCGTCGGGTCGTTGGCCATCACGCAGACCGGCCGTCCGTCGACGCGACCGACACCGGTGACCACACCGTCGGCGGGCAGGTCGTCGGCCGCGGTGTTGGCGAGGAGCGCGTCCTCGACGAAGGATCCCTCGTCGAGGAGGAGGGCCAGCCGGTCGCGCACGAACAGCTTCCCCTGGCGGGAGAGCTTGTCGGCCTCCTTGTGGAGGTTCCCCGCGAGCGCACGCTCGGTCCGGGCGTGGAGCTCGTCGCCCACCGTCAGACTCGCCGGATCGCGAGGATGGCGACGTCGTCGCTCAGCGGCTCGGTCGCGAACTCGCGGGCGGCCTCGAGGAGCGACTTGCACAGCACGTCGGGCGGCACGCCGGGGTCGCGTCGGAGCGTGTTCGCCACTCGCTCCTCGCCGAAGAGCTGCTCCCCGGCCCGGGCCTCGGCCAGCCCGTCCGTGTAGAGCAGCAGCAGGTCGCCCGAGTCGAGCGGGATCTCCCGGCTCACGTACGAACCGTTGGGGTCGAGCATCAGCAGCGGGCCGGTGGCCCGAAGCGGGCGGACCTCCCGGTCGTGCCAGAGCCAGGCGGCCGGGTGGCCGGCCGACGCCACGCGCAGGGTCGCCGCGTCCGTGTCGAACACGACGACGCAGAGCGAGATGAGCTCCTCGGCCCGTTCCATGGCCGACATCTGGCGGTTGAGCTCCTCGAGGGCCTGGGCCGGGTCGCGGTACTGCCGGAGGAACACCCGGAGGAGGTACTTGGCCTGGAAGGCCGTGATCGACGGCTCGATGCCGTGGCCCGTGACGTCGCCGATGACCGCCGCGATGCGCCCGGGCGCGACCCGGAACACGTCGTAGAAGTCGCCGGCCATCAGCCCCATGCCGGCCTGGTACACGCGACCGAGCTCGAAGCCGGCGAAGTCGGGCAGCTCCTCGGGGGCGAGGCGAGCGGCCCACGCCTTCGGCGCCAGCTCCTCCTGGTTGAGCACCTCCTCGGCCCGTCGCTCGAGCAGCGCGCGGTCCTCCGCGATGCGGGCCTCCCGCCGGAAGTCCCGGGCGAAGATCATCGAGAGCCCGACCGGCACCACGAGGAAGGCGAAGAAGAGCTGGGCCTGGTCCAGCTCCCACACGGCGGTCACACCGGCGGACACGGCGATGACCGCGTAGAGCGTCACCGTGTGGAGCTCCTTGTGGTACGCCGAGCGCGCCAGCAGGGTGGCGTCGGCCTCGGGCCCGAGCTCGTCGTCCACCCGCTGCCAGACGCGCTGGTGCCGGCGGGCGGAGCGACCCCATAGGGCCGCGGCGACCAGCGCCGCAAGGGCGACCACGGCCAGGATCGGCTGTTCCATGTTGCGGGGAAGGGTAGTTGGCAGAACCGGTAGATCCCGCTGCCGTTGGCCGTTTCCCCAGGTCAGGGACCCGTCATTGGCCGGGGACGGGCGTCCGCTCCCCCGTCCAGGCGCTGACGTCCACGCCCAGCTGCTTCATCCCGAGGATCACCGCCGGCGGGTTGAGCGTGGCCGGCGCCCAGTCGTAGTCGTGCATGCGGGCGTCGCCGGTGGCCTTCACGAACATGGCGGTCTGGTCGATCGTGAGGAGGACGCCGCGGCGGCTGACGATGCGCTCGAAGCGCTCGGCGTGCTCGGGCCCGAGCACGAAGTTCATCGAGTCGCACTGGTGGACGATGTCGTCGTTGTTCCAGTCCCAGGGCGACGTGCTCACGTGCACGAGCACCCCTTCGGGGGCGGTCACGACGCCGTCCTGCCCCGTGAGCTCGATCGACCCGAGGCAGCAGGCGCAGTAGCTCCGCAGCGTCATCTCCTTGCCCGCGAAGGGCGGCATCTTGGAGATCGCGACCGACTCGAGCGCGCAGCCCGCGTACGAGTGGAAGGCGCCGTCGATCCACACCTCCACCTGGCTCGGGAAGCTCGAGAAGGGCTGGAACTTGAGGAGGTTGCAGTTCACGGAGTCCTGGTCGACCACGCAGATGATCCCGAGCTGCAGCTCCTTGTAGGCCTGCACGATCCGGCGGCGGTCGAGCCCCGTGCCCGCGTGCACGGCGTGCAGGTTCGGGCCCCGCCCGTGCTCGCACCAGAACTCGTAGACGAACGCCCGGAGGGCCTTGGCCTCGTCCGAGAAGTCGAAGGCGGGCACGTTCTGCGGCATGGCGGCGATTCTGACACAGCGTCAGATCGTTGCGACCGTGTCGGTACGCTCCGGGCGTGCCGGAGCTCGACGTCACCCGGGCGCGGGCCCTCACCCCGGGCTGCGACCGGGTGCTCCACCTCAACCACGCAGGCGCGTCCCTCCTGCCCCAGCCCGTCCTCGACGCCGTCGTCGGCCACCTCCGGCTCGAGGCCGAGATCGGGGGCTACGAGGCGGGGGCCGCCGCCGCGGACCGGCTCGAGCACACGTACGACGCGCTCGCGCAGCTCCTCGGTGCCGACCCCTCGGAGCTCGCGCTCGTCGACTCCCACACCACCGCGTGGAACGCCGCCGTCCACGCCTTCCCCGTCGGCGAGCGCGATCGCATCCTCGTCACCCGCGCCGAGTACGGCGCCAACGCCATCACGCTGCTCCGGCTCCGCGAGCGCACCGGCTGCGAGCTCGTCCTCGTCGACGACGACGCCGACGGCCAGGTCGACCTCGCCGCCTTCGAGCGGGCCCTGGCCGAGGGACCGGTCGCCTTCGCGTCGTTGGTCCACGCCCCGACGGGCTCCGGGCTGGTCAACCCGGCCGAGGAGGTCGGCCGGCTGTGCCGAGCGGCCGGCGTGCCGCTCGTCCTCGACGCCTGCCAGTCGGTGGGCCAGCTGCCGGTCGACGTCGACGCCATCGGCTGCGACGTGCTCGCGGCCAGCGGGCGCAAGTTCCTGCGGGGCCCCCGGGGCACCGGCTTCCTCTACGTGCGGGCCGGCCTCCTCCCCCGCCTCCGACCCATGAGCCTGGACCTCCAGGGCGCAGAGTGGGTCGCCCCCGACCGCTACGAGGTGCGGGAGGGCACGCGTCGCTTCGAGCAGTTCGAGGCCGACGTGGCCGCCCGGATCGGGCTCGGGGTGGCCGTGGACCACGCGCTCGGCTGGGGCATCGAGGCGATCGCGGCTCGCGTGGGCCCGCTCGCCGAAGGGCTGCGGGCCCGGCTCGCGGCCATCGACGGCGTGACGGTGCGGGACAAGGGGGCCCGCCGGTCGGCCATCACGACGTGCACGGTCGACGGCGTCCCCGCCGCCGACGTGGCCGCCGCCCTGCGCGCCCAGGGGATCAACGTGAGCGTCACCGTGCCCAGCTACGCCCGCTTCGACCTCCCGCACCGGGGCCTCGACGCGCTGGTGCGCGCGTCGGTCCACTACGTGACCACCGACGACGAGCTGGACCGCGCCGCGGCCGCGATCGCCGCGCTCAGCGCCGGATGAGCCGTCCCCGGAGGACGAGGCCAGCGGTCACCAGCGCGAGGAGGGTCACCGCCACGGCCACCGGCAGGGTCTGGTCCGTCCCGGAGGAGCCGTCTCCGCCCCGATCCGGCAGACGGACCACCGGCCAGACCGAGATCTCGCTGAGCGCGATGCCGGACGGGCTCGCCACGCGGACGTAGCGCGCCACGTTGCGCTCGCTCGACCGCGCCACGACACCAGGGGCGCCCCCCAGCGGTCCAACCGCCAGCGACGTCCAGGCCTCGCCGTCGGACGACACGTCGACCTCCAGGTCGGTCGTCCGCGAGCCCCGGACGACGACCTCGCCGACGTCGCGCGTCGGTCCGAGGTCGACGCTCACCGCGCCAGCGGGCGAGAGCTCCACGTCGTCCAGCAGCGCGCCGTCCGTGAACGGGCAGCCGAGGACCGTGGCTCCGGCCACCGTGCACGGCGCGCCACGGGACGGCGGGACGACGTCACCTCGGTACCCGACGCTCGCCGCCCGCACCACCTGCTGGAAGACCGTGCGCCCCTCCGGATGCTGGACGGGGACGTCGACGCGCCCGGTCGCGGTCACGACGACGGACGCGTCCTCGAGCACGCGACGATCGACGGTGCTGCCCTCCCAGAGCGGCCGGCCGTCCTGCAGGAGCTGCACGTCGACGATCTGGCCGTCGCGGGGCGGGAGGGGCGGGACGGCGATCGTGAGCTGCCCGCGGGCGTCGCGCACCTCGGGGACGACGTCCCACAGCACCAGGTCCGGCGCGTCCTGCACCGCCGCGCTCACCTCGAGCTCGTAGGTCGAGACCGGGCCGGCCGCCTGTCCTGGCGCGGCGGGGAGGCCGACCGACGCGATCCAGTCCTCGTCCGTCTCGTACCCGGCAAGGTACGCCCCCGGCAGCGTCAGCTCGTAGCGCCCGTCCGCGTCGGTGGTCGCGTGGTCGACGACGTCCTCGCCGCCGCAGGTCACCGCGTCGGCCACGCAGGCGAGGCCCAGGGTGAACAGCCCGGCCAAGGCGTCGTCGAGGCGGATCCCCGTGTCGGTGCGCACGACGGTGATGGGCACGCCGGCCCTGGGTCGGCCCTCCACGTCGACGACGCGACCCCGCAGCGCGGCATCGGCGCGCGGCGGCAGCGTGGTCGGAGCACCCGGGTCCTCGGGACCGCCGACCGGGGGCGCGCTGGTGCGCTCGGGGCTGCTGCAGCTGCCTCCGAGGGCCAGTGCCGCAGCGAGGAGCCCGGCGAGCACCTTCCGACGACGCACGACCCCGACCTGTCTCAGGACCGCTTGCGGACCCGGAGCTTGAGCGGGGTGGCGCCGAGGTCGAGGTCCTCGCGCAGCCGTCGCTCGAGGTAGCGCAGGTAGGTCGGCGGCACCTCGCGGTTGGCGAAGAGGGTGAAGGTCGGCGGGTCGACGGCGGCCTGGGTGGCGTAGAGCACCTTGACCCCGTGCGGGGCGGGCTGGGCCTGCTGCGCGGCCCGGACCACCTCGTTCACACGGCGCGTGGGGACGCGCCGGTGGTAGTCCTCGATCGTCGTGCTGAGGGCCGGGAGGAGCTTGTGCACGCCCTTGCCGGTGAGGGCCGACAGCTTCAGCACCGGTGCGTCGCCGATGAAGCGGAGCCGCTGCTCGATCTGGAGGGCCACGTCGGCCCGCTGCTCGGCGTCGAGGAGCTCCCACTTGTTGAGGAGCACGACGAGCGGGCTGCCGGCCGCGTCGATGCGCTCGGCGAGGCGCTGGTCCTGCGCGGTCACTCCGACGGTGGCGTCGATCACGAGGAGCGCCACGTCCGACGAGTCGACCGCCTGGAGCGCCCGCACGAGGGAGTAGTACTCGGTGCCCTCGTCGATCTTGCCCTTGCGCCGCATCCCGGCCGTGTCGACGAAGCGGATGGGGCCGTCCGGGGTCTCGACGACCGTGTCGATCGTGTCGCGGGTGGTCCCGGGCAGATCGTGGACGACGGCGCGGTCCTCGCCGATGAGGCGGTTGAACAGGGTCGACTTCCCCACGTTGGGCCGGCCGACCAGCGCCACCGAGAAGATGCGCTCCTCCTCCTCGTCGGCGACGTCGCCCTCGGCGGCGGCCGACCGGGCGTCCGCGGGCAGCACCGCCACCAGTCGGTCGAGGAGGTCCCCGGCGCCCCGCCCGTGGAGCGCGCTCACCGGCACCGGGTCGCCGAGCCCCAGGGAGAGGGCCTCCCAGATCTGCGCCTCGCGGTTGGCGTCGTCGACCTTGTTGGCGACGAGGAGGACCACGCCCCCGGCGAGCTCGCGCACGACCTCCGCGATGCGGGAGTCCTCCTCGGTCACGCCGGTGGCGGTGTCGACGATCACGAGCACGGCGTCGGCCGTCGAGATCGCCTGCTCGCTCTGCTTCGACACCTTCGCGTCGAGATCCGTCCCTCCGGGCACCCAGCCGCCCGTGTCGACGAGGCGGAACGGGACGCCGAGCCACTCGGCCTCGACCTCCTTGCGGTCGCGGGTGACCCCCGGCTTCTCCTCCACGATCGCGACGCGCTTGCCGACGATGCGGTTGACCAGCGTGGACTTGCCGACGTTCGGCCGGCCGACGACGGCGACGACGGGGAGGCTCATCGGGAGCCGACGGCGACGGGCTCGGGGAGGCCGAGCGCCCGCCGCAGCGCGTGCCCGTCCGTCGCGACGACCTCGACCGGGCGGGGAAGATCCTCGGGGACCGTGCCGTCGAGGAAGCGCCCGTTGGACAGGCAGACGTCGGGCAGCAGGTACCGGTGGCCCTCCGGCTCGTCGGCGAGGACGCGGGCCAGGTCCTCCCCCACCAGCAGGCCGGTCACCGAGGTGGTGCCGCCGAAGAACTCGTTGGCCACCGGCACGACCCGCACGTCGGCGACGTCTAGCTGCGAGACGAGCGGTTCGAGCACGCGGGCGCCGAGCTCCCCGGTGAGGATGCCGATCGGCGCTTGGCGGGACGGCCGCACCTGGAGCAGCTGGTCCTCCGTCGCCCGCGGCCCTCGGTACGGTTCGAAGTCGGCCGGCGCGTCGCCGGCGTCGGCCCAGGCGAAGAAGCCGGCCTCCACCCCGCGGGCCTGCGCCACCTCGCCGAAGAGCTCCTGCTCGAAGGCGCGGGCCATGCCGATCCCGTCCTCGTGCATCGGGAACCCGTCGTACGACTCCGCCGCCGGGAACGGGCGCTGCGCGAGCAGGTAGTACTCGTCGGCCGCGAACGCGAGCCGGCGGCCGAGCGCGGCGAGGTACACGTCCTGCCAGTCCTCGACGCAGTCGACCACCGCGGCCGCCTCGGCCACGGTGTGCGGCCGCATGCCCTGCTCGGTGTTGAACCGGCTCACCCCGAGGGGGACGACGCACAGCGACCCCAGCTCGGGGTAGCGGTCGAGCACGCCGGCCAGCGTGTCGTCGAGGACGGCGCCGTCGTTGCGCCCGGGGCAGACCACGACCTGGCCGTGCACCTCGATGCCGTGGTCGAGCAGGGCCCGCAACCAGCGGAGGCTGGTGGCGCCGCGGCGGTTGCGGAGGAGGGCGCTGCGCACGTCTGGGTCCGTCGCGTGGATGGAGACGTTGAGGGGGCTGAGGCCCTCCGTGATCACGCGCTCGAGGTCCGCCTCGGTGAACCGGGTCAGCGTGGTGAAGTTCCCGTAGAGGAAGCTCAACCGGTAGTCGTCGTCCTTCTGGTACAGGCTCGACCGCAGGCCCGGCGGCAGCTGGTAGATGAAGCAGAACTCGCAGTGGTTGTCGCACGTGCGGACCTGGTCGAACAGCGCCGAGTGGACCTCCACGCCGAGGGGCTCCCCCGCTCGCTTCGGCACCTCCACCGACAGCTCGAGGCCGCCCCGCCGGACGTCGAGCTGCAGGTCCGGCTCGTCGACGAGGAAGCGCCACTCGAGCACGTCGCGAGGGGCCTGGCCGTCCACCGCCACGACCTCGTCGCCCACGGCCAGCCCGGCGCGCGCGCCGGCGGAGCCGGGCACGACCGCGACGATCCTGGGCGACGACATCGGGCGAGTCTACGAGTCGGCCTCGCGAACCCCGCAGGTAGCGTGGACGGGTGCCCGTCGACAAGGTGCTGCTCGCCGCCCCCCGTGGCTTCTGCGCCGGCGTGGAGATGGCCATCAAGGCCCTGGCGTGGATGGTGCGGGCCTTCGAGCCGCCCGTGTACTGCTACCACGAGATCGTGCACAACCAGCTCGTCGTCGATCGGTTCCGGGAGCTCGGCGTGGTCTTCGTCGACGACGTGGCCGAGGTGCCCCCGGGCCGGCCGATCATGCTGTCGGCCCACGGCTCGGCCCCCGAGGTCGTGCGGGCTGCCCGCGCCAGCGGCGGGTTCGTCGTCGACGCGGTCTGCCCGCTCGTCACGAAGGTCCACCACGAGGTGAAGGTCCGCGCCGGCAAGGGCTACCAGATCGTCTACGTCGGGCACGAGGGCCACGAGGAGGCCGTCGGCACGATGGCCGTCGCGCCGGACGCGATCCACCGGGTGGAGTCCGTGGCCGAGGTCGACGACCTGCCGGACTTCGACACGCCGGTGGCCCTCCTCGCGCAGACCACGCTCAGCCACCGCGACTGGGCCAACGTGGCCGACCGGGCCGCCGAGCGGTACCCCGACCTCTGGCGCCCGGGCCGCAGCGACCTCTGCTTCGCCACGACGAACCGCCAGTCGGCGCTGGGCGAGATCGCGGAGCGCTGCGACGCGGTCGTCGTGATCGGGTCGGCCAACTCGTCGAACACGCGCGCCCTCGAGCGGCTGGCCATCGAGTCCGGCGCCACGCGCGTGCTCCGGGTGAACGGGCCCGACGAGCTGCCGGACGACCTCACGGGCACGGTGGGCGTCACCGCCGGAGCGTCCGCCCCCGAAGAGCTCGTGGAGGACGTGCTGGCCCGGCTCGCGCCCGCGCAGGGCGTCGAGGAGGTCCGGATCACCGACGAGGACGAGTACTTCCCGCCTCCGCGGGAGCTGCGCGACCTCCTGGTCGCCGTGGACGTGCTCGCCACCCTGGCCGCCGGCGGCTCGGTGCCCGACCGCCCGGGCGTCACCGACCGGGAGCTCGCCGCCAGCGACGTGCTCGCCGCACTGCGCTAGCTCCCCACGAGTTCTGGCCCGCCTCATCGGCCAGGGCCGGTCCGTTCCGGGCCAGAACACGTGGTGTGCCGGGGCGGTACAGCCAGCTCAGTCGAAGCGAAGTGTTTCCACGATCTCGAGCCGTGCCGCGCGACGGGCGGGGACGAGCGCGGCCAACGCGGCGAGCACGAGCGTCGTGATGGCGAGCGGTGGCAGGAGCGCCCACGGGTAGGTGAACTCGAGGGTGAACCCGAGCGTCGCCCGCTGCGCGTCGATGATGCCGAAGGCCAACACCGCGCCGAGCGGCGCGGCGAGCAACACCGCGGCCGACACGAGCGTGGCCGCCTCGACCAGCACCATCCCCGCCACCCGCCGGCGTCGCGCCCCAGTGGTGCGGAGGATGCCGATCTCGCGCGAGCGGGTGAGCACGGACACGACGAGCGTGTTGGCGAGGCCGAGCACGCCGACCACCCCGGCGATCCCGAGCATCGCGTAGCCGATGCCGAAGAAGCCCTGGAGCTGGGCTCGGGCGTCCTCCAGCGTCTGTTCGGTCGTGGACACGGTGGCGTCGTAGGTCGGCCCGATCTCGGCGAGCACGGCCTTGCGAACCGCCGTGGGGTCCGCCCCGTCGTCGAGCCCGACGAGGAACCCGTTGGCCCTGGTCGCCCCGAACAGGTCGGCGTCCACCTCGCCGGCCACCAGCCCGTAGCCCTGGATGTACGCGTAGGTGCCGATCACCTCGAAGCGGCGCACGCCGTCCAGCGTGCGCACCGCCACCTCGTCGCCGACCTCCGCGTTGAGCCGCCTCGCCGTGGGTTGGGGCAGAGCGACGGTGCCGCCCCGGCGGAGGCCCTCGCGGCCCTGGGCGTCGTCCCCGTCGATCCACGGCAGCCCGGCGATCTCGAAGTAGCTGTCGGGCTCGATGACGGCGAGGAAGGCGTTCTCGGTGCTGTCCTCGTCGTCGACCAGCTCGGCCTGGCCGAGTCGCAGGGGCGTGAGGGTGTCGACGCCGGGGATCCCCGCCAGCACTCCCTCGACCTCGGGGTCGAAGGCGTTGGGGGCGAGGACCTGGAGGCCACTGCCCGACTGTCGCCGCACCACGTCGTCGAGGGTCCGCGACATCGCCGCGTTGGTGGCCCCGACGGCGATGAGCATGCCGAGCACCACCATGACGAGCGCGAGCGTGTAGGCAGACCGGCTGCGCTCCTTCACGAGGTGCAGGACGGCGATCGCGCCGACGCCGGGGGCCAGGCGCCTCGTGGCCCGACCCACCACGCGGGCGAGCGGTCCGAGCACCAGCGGCACGGCCAGCACCGCCCCAAGGAGGACGACGATGACCGCCACGCTGCGCACGGCCGTCGACCGGTCCCCGAGGCCGAGCACCGTCCCGAGGACGAGCAGGACGGTGGCGAGGACCGGACGTCCGGATCGGTCGGTCCCCTCGGCGGCGGACACCCGCATCGCCACCACCGGGCTGAGCGCCGCAGCCCTCCTCGCCGGCACCCACGCCGCCACCGCGGAGACCGCGAGCGCGACCACCACGCTGAGCACGGCCTGCGTGAGCGGCATCCCGATCGAGCCCGCCTCGAAGCCGAAGAGGGACTCGCTCAAGCCGACCACGCCGATCGCGATCACGTACCCGAGGAGGAGGCCGCCGATGCTGGCGATGCCGCCGAGGACCACCGCCTCCACGACCACGACCCGCCGGACCTGTCGGGGCTGGGCGCCGAGCGCCCGCAACGTGCCGTGGTCCCGCACGCGCTCGGCGACGGCCAGGGAGAACGTGAGGAAGACGAGGAAGCCACCGACGAACAGCGCGATCGCCGACGTCAGGGTGAGCGCGGTGTTCACGCTGGTGATGAAGGTGCGGAAGCCCTGGGCGGACTCGTCGGCGGGCTGCAGCAGCAGCGATTCGCCGATGCCGTCGCGCTGATCGTCGATCCAGTCGTCCGGGTCGACGCCGTCGGCGAGGACGACGTTGATCCCGTTGAGGACGTCACCCTTGCCGAGCAGCTGCTGGCCCGTTTCCAGCGAGGTGTAGACGAAGTCCGGCACCACGCCGGCCCCCCGATCCGCGAGCAGCCCGACCACGGCCATCGGGAAGCTGCCGCGCGGCGTGGCCAGCTTGACCTCGTCGCCGACGCCGATGTCGTAGTCGCGGGCCACGCCGTCGGTGATCGCGAGCTCGGCGGCACCGCGCTCCGGGAGGCGACCATCGGCCGCCGGGAGGCCGACCAGATCGTGTTTCGCGGCCAGGTCCGTCCCGAGGACGATCACGAACTCGTCGTCCACGAGCGAGCCCGTGTCGGCCTCGAGCTCCGCGAGCGACCGCTCCCCGGTCACGATGCTGGTGCGCAGCCCGACCTCGCCGATGGTGCGGACCACGTCGGGCAGGGCCGCGACACGCTGCTCGGTGCCCGCTGGGAGGGTGCCGTCGAAGCTCCCTGGCACGCCGACCTGGACATCGACCTCGCCCCTGGACTGGTGGACGATGCGGTCCAGCGACGACGTCATCGCGTCGGACGCGACGAGGACGCCGAACAGGACAGCGACCCCGAGCGCGATGCCGCTCGCCGTCAGCGCGTACCTCGCCTTGCGGCGGGCCAGGCTCCGCCGGGCGAGGGCGTTGAGCGACCTCATGTGATGGGCTCGGCGGTGCCCTCGAGCCATCGCAGCACGGACCGGGCTCGGTCCGGGTGCCCCGGGATCGTCGTGTTCAGCTCGAGCCTGTCCTCGAGGCGACCGTCGCGGAGCATCACAACAGCGTCGCCGTACGCCGCGCTCCGCGGGTCGTGGGTCACCATCACGACCGTCTGGCCCCGCGTGCGCTGGGCCTCCGCGAAGAGCGTGAGGAGCTGGGCGCCGGTGGCGTGGTCGAGGTTGCCGGTGGGCTCGTCGGCCAGCAGCACGGCGGGCTCGATGAACAGGGCACGGGCGATGGCGACGCGCTGCTGCATCCCGCCGGACAGCTGCGAGGGCAGCTTCTGCCGGTGGTCGGTGAGTCCCACGAGCTCGAGGACCTCGTCGCGCTGGTCGGCGTAGTCGCGCTCGGGCCGACCGGCGATGACGGCCGGGAGGGCCACGTTCTCCTCGGCGGTCAGCACCGGGATGAGGTTGAAGAACTGGTACACGATGCCGATCTCGTCGCCCCGGAGGCGGGTGCGCTCGTCGTCCGGGAGCGCGCTGAGGGGCTCGCCCCGGAGCTCGACCGAGCCCTCGTCCGGCTGGTCGAGCCCGCCCAGCAGGTGGAGCAGCGTGGACTTCCCCGACCCGGACGGTCCCATGATCGACAGGAAGGACCCGGCCGGGACCTCGAGGCTCACGCCGTCCAGCACACGGTTGACCGCGTCGCCCTCCCGGTAGGCCTTCACCAGCCCGCGCGCCGCCAGCACGGTCTGCCCAGCGCCCTCACCCATCGTCGCCCCACCCCCTCGAGTGCCGGGACGGTACCCTGGCGGCCATGACAGCCGTCACCTCATTTCGGAGCATGGACGAGTCGACCGCCGAGCAGTGGGGCGTCATCGGGATGGAGACGGCCAAGAACCAGGGTCGGGTGGCCGACCGGGTGCTCGGCATGCTCGAGTCCCTCGGTGCCATCACCGACGGGTTCGCCACCGACCAGCTCACCCACTGCCTGCAGACGGCCACCCGAGCCGAGCGGGCCGGCGCCGACGACCAGGTGGTCGTCGCCAGCCTGTGCCACGACATCGGCAAGGCCGTCAGCGTGCCGAACCACCCGGAGATCGCCGCCGCGATCCTCAAGCCGTACGTGCGGCCCGAGGTGCACAGGATGATCCTCGTGCACCAGGACTTCCAGGGCCGGCACTACTACCACCACTTCGGCGGCGACCCCGACGCCCGCGAGCAACACCGCGCCAGCCTCTCCGAGGAGGAGTTCGAGCTCGCCGCCCGCTTCGCCGACGAGTGGGACCAGACCAGCTTCGATCCGGACTACGACACGCTCCCGCTGTCGCACTTCGAGCCGAAGGTCCGCGAGGTCTTCGCCTCCGCGATCATCGTCCCCCCGAAGTCCGGCGACCGCTACGCCGACGCCGAAGCCTGATCGGCGAGGCAATAGGTTCCGCTGCCCGGAGCCCGAGGCGATTGGTTCCGGATGCGGAACTCATGACCTCCGGCTCGGGTGGGTGGAACTCATCGCCTCGCCGGCGCGGCCGCGGCTAGCGCGGCGGGTTGGGGCGGCCGGCCAGGGTTTGGGCCTCGTCGAAGAGGTCCTGCAGCTCGACGTGCAGCCGCTTGGTGAGCTCCCCCACGGCGCTGCGAGGCACGCGCCCGCCCGACGACGGCTCGGGGGCCGGGATCGGGTCGCCGACCACGAGGACGAGCTTCGTGGGCCGCGGGAGCTTCGCCCCCTTCGGCATCATCGCCTCGCTGCCCCCGATGCCGAGCGGCACGATCGGGACCTGGGTCCTGGCCGCGACGTAGGCGGTGCCGTCGAACAGCTCCTGGACGGTCGGTCCCGTCATGCGCGTGCCCTCCGGGAACATGACGAGGGGGTTCCCGCCCTCGACGATGTCGGTGCAGGCCCGCAGCGCGTCGCGGTCCGCGGTGCCCCGATGGACCGGGAAGGCACCGAGCAGGGTGACGAAGCGGCCGAGCAGCTTGCTCTTCCAGATCGAGTCCTTGCCCATGTACCGCATCTGCCGCCGCGTGATCACACAGGTCAGCGCGAAGTCGACGTTGCTGCGGTGGACGGGAGCGAGGATGAAGGAGCCCTCCGTCGGGATCCTCTCGGCGCCGACGACGCGGACGCGACCGAGCACCTTCGCGATGAGCACGATGACGCCGCGCACGATCGCGTAGGCGATGCGGTTGGCGGGACCGGGGGGACCGGTCCAGATCTCGACGTCGTCGCCGGGTCGGGGGTCAGCCATCGGTGCCCAGCTTCGCCTCGATCACGTCGACGATCTCCTCGACGGCCCGTCCGGTGGTGTCCACCACGAAGGCGTCCGCCGCCTCGGTGAGGGGCGACACCTCACGGCCCTGGTCGAGCGCGTCGCGCCGGGCCAGATCGGCGGCGACGGTCTCGTAGTCGAGGTCCGCGACCTCCTTCGAGCGGCGCTCGGCCCGCACCTCGGGGTCCGCGGTCAGGTACACCTTCAGCTCCGCGTCGGGGAACACCACAGTGCCGATGTCGCGGCCCTCGAGCACCCCACCGCCGTGGTCGGCCACCCAGGCCCGCTGGCGCCGCACCATCTCGGCCCGCACCTCGGGGTTGGCCGCGACGATGCTCACGGCGCGGCTCACCTCGGGGCCCCGGATCTCGATGGTGGCGTCGACCCCGTCGACGACGACGGCATCGGGCCCGACCTCGAGCTCGAGACCGCCCACGATCTTCGCGACCTGCTCGACCTCGGCGGGGTCGATGCCGCGGCGCAGCGCGGCGAACGTCACGGAGCGGTACATCGCGCCCGTGTCGAGGTAGCCCAGGCCGAGCCGGGCGGCGAGCGCCTTGGCGACGGTCGACTTCCCCGAGCCCGCCGGCCCGTCGATGGCGATCACCCTCATGGAGTCCGGACACTACCCGGGCCTCCCCGCTCGCCTCGAAGCTCCGCGAGCATCGCCCAGTACCCCGGGAAGGTCTTGGCCACGCACGTGGGATCCGCGATGCGGATGCCCTCGGCCCGCAGGCCGAGGAGCGCGAACGCCATGGCCATGCGGTGGTCGCCGTGTGAGTCGATGGTGGCCGGGTACACGCGCCCCGGGCGGACGAGGTACCCGTCGCGCTCCTCCACCGCGTCGATCCGGGCCCGTCGCAGCTCGGCGACGACGTTGCCGACCCGGTCGGTCTCCTTGCCGCGGATGAAGCCGATGCCGGTCACCCGGGTGGGGGTGTCGGCGAACGCGGCGACGACGGCGAGGGTCTGGGCGACGTCGGACAGCTGCGACAGGTCCGCCTCGATGCCCTGCAGCCGCCCCGTGCCCGTGACCGTTGTGCGATCCGCCGAGCGCTCCACGGTGGCGCCCATCCGCTCGAGCAGGTCGACGAACCCGAGGTCGCCCTGCAGCGAGTCGGTGCCCAGGCCCTCGACGGTCACGGAGCCGCCGACGATCGCGGCCGCCGCGAAGGCGTAGGACGCCGCGCTGGCGTCGGGCTCCACGTGGTAGGTCGTGCCGCGGTACGCCCCCGGCTCCACGATCCAGCGGTCGAGCGCGGGCTGGTCGACGCGGCCGCCGAAGGCCGCCATGACCGCGATCGTCATGTCGACGTAGGGACGGGACACGAGCTCGGTCGTGACCCGCACCTCCAGCCCGGTCCGCATGGCGGGGCCGGCGAGGAGCAGGCCCGAGAGGAACTGGCTCGACGTGTCCCCCGGGAGCTCCACCCGGCCGCCGGCCAGCGGCCCGCCGTGGATCTGGATCGGGAGGTGGCCGGGTGCCCCGATCTCGGTGGCGACGCCGCCCAGGGCGCGGATCGCGCCGACCACGTCGCCCATCGGTCGCACCCGCAGGCCGTGGTCGCCGTCCACCCGCGTCGTCCCGCCGCCCAACCCGGCGAGAGGCAGGAGGAAGCGGCTCGTCGTGCCGGAGAGCCGGGCGTGGACGAGGGCCAGCTGCGCGGGCGGCCGTCCGGCGCAGCCCTGCACGTCGATCAGCCGGTCCTGCCAGTGCGGGAGCACCTCGACGCCCAGCGCCTGGAGCCCGTCGACCATCGCGAGCGTGTCGTCGGCCTCGAGGGCACCGTGGAGCTCGCTCTCGCCCTGGGCCAGGGCGGCGCAGGCGAGGGCCCGGTTCGTGATGCTCTTCGAGCCGGGGACGCGCACGACCGCGTCGATGGGCCGGGTGAGCGGCGCCACCGGCAGCGGATCGGGTAGCGAGGCCATCAGTCCAGCGGGGTGACGGACGGCCGGTACCCGCGCTCGACCAGCCCGGCCCGCAGGCGGTCCGCCTCCGCCTGCTCCACGACCAGGATCAGGACACCCGCGTCGCCCTCGCTCGAGTGGGCGATCTCGAGATCGGCGATGTTCACCGCCAGGGTGCCGGCCAGCGTCGTCACCTCGGCGAGCACACCGGGCCGGTCCGGCACCGGGATGCGGATCTCGCACACCTTCGCCGAGGGCCCGAGCCGGGGAGGCAGGTTCTGCCGGGCCACCCGGGCCGTCTCGAGCAGGCCGAGCAGCGAGCTGCGGTCCTCCTCCAGGACCACCGTCCGCAGCGCCTCGAGCGAGGAGATCAGCGCGCCGAGCGACTCCGCGATGGCGTCGCGGTTCTCGACGCAGATGTCGGGCCAGATGCCGGGGTGGCCCGACGCGATGCGCGTCATGTCGCGGAAGCCGCCCGCCGCCAGGCGGAGGAGGGCGCGGTGCTCGGTGGCGCGCGCGTCGGCCAGGCCCATGAGGGCCGCAGCGGTGAGGTGGGGCACGTGCGACACGACGGCGACGAGCGCGTCGTGCTGCTCGGGGGCGAGCGCCACGACCTCCGCGCCCAGCTCGCTCACCACCGCGTGGAGCTGCGTGTACGTGGCGTCGTCGGTGGCCGCCGTGGGCGTGAGGACCCACACCGCGCCCACGAAGAGGTCCGGGTCCGCGCCCTCGACGCCCTCCTGCTCCGAGCCGGCCATGGGGTGTCCGCCGAGGAACCGGGGATC
>DATFFY010000091.1:0-2469 GCA_035249805.1 Acidimicrobiales bacterium
GAGCCGACGGCGCGGTCGTTGCGGTCCTCGCCGACCACCACGGTGATCGGGACGACCGAGGGATCGGGCGCGGAGCCGCTGGCGACCCTGGCCGCGCCGCGCACGGCCGAGGACGCCTTCGTGGCGTGGGCCACCGCGATCGACGAGGGCGACGTGGAGGCCGCGGTGCGGCTGACGGGCCCGCGGACCGTCGCGTACTACGAGGCGCTCGGGAGCAGCGCCGAGGAGATGGTGGCCGAGTCCGGTGAGGCGTGGGGCGTCTGGGCGGACCCGGACGGACGGCACGTCCAGCCGGTCGAGCTGGGCCAGGTCGACGGCGACCGGGCCGTGGGCCTCGTGCTCGACCGCCCGGCCACCGACGACGAGGACGCCGACGGCCGCACCTACGGAGGCGTGCCCGTGGTGCGGGGCGACGACGGCTGGCAGGTCGAGCCCGCCGCCTTCGACCCGGCTCGCGATGGTCGCATCGAGGTCATCTCGCCCGCGCCCGGCCCGACCGGGTTCCAGGACCTCCCCAAGGGTGGGACCATCCGCATCGCAGCCCAGCGCACGGGTCAGTACTACCTGAACCTCGACTTCTCGCAGAGCGTGCGCATCCCGGCCTCCGACGCCGTCGACGGGGAGATCACGTGGAACCCCGGCGGCCAGAAGAGCGCGATCCTGCACCTGCTCGTGGTCGCCCACATCGACGAGGGCCAGGTCGTGATGCTCGCCCAGACCTTCGAGACCGCCCCCGCGTAGGTAGGGGCGGTCCGAGGCCGATCAGCCGATCAGCCGATCAGCGGGCCACTCCCCGTGGCCGGCAGCCAGAAGGTGTTGCCGGCGTAGGTCGCGGTCACCCCGCCCGCCAGGATGAGCTGCACGACCCCCAGCGGCCCGACCGAGCAGCCGGCGAAGCCGCTCGCGTTGGTCGTTGCGGTGCACAGGGTCGCCGATCCGGCCTTGAACGTCACCTGTTGCCCGGCGATGGGCTCCAACGGCAGACCGCCGCGCAGCGTGGCGTCGACCACGCCGAAGCGGATGCCGAGCGGACCGAGCTGGATCAGCACCGGGCTGACGGTCAGGACAGTCGGGCCGCGCTCGATCGTGATCGACAGCTCCTGCGTGTCGCTCTGCACGGGGTTGCTCGAATCCGTCGCCTCCACGGTGAACGTCGCCGTGCCGGGCAGCCCGCTGGGCGTGCCCGAGATCTTGCCGTCGGCATCGAGGGTCAGGCCGTCCGGCAGCGAGCCGCTGTCGAGGCTGAACGTGTACGACGGTGTGCCGCCGATCGCCGTGACGTTGGCGTCGTACGGGACACTGTGCTGCCCATTGGGCAGCGCGGTCGTGGTGATCGTCAGCCGCGGGACGACGTTGATCGTCACCGCGAGCGAGCCGTTCGGCAGCGTGCCGTTGGTCGCCACGACCGTCACGTTGTAGGTCCCGGCGGTGCCCGGAGCCGGAGCGCCGTCGATGGTCCCCGTCCCGTTCGGGCCGGGTGTGAACGTCACGCCGGCCGGCAGCGAGCCGGTCAGCGACAGGGTCGGGACCGGGAACCCGGTGGACGTGTAGCTGGCCGCGTCGCCGTCGATGGTCTCGATGAGGGTGACGGTGGTCGGCCCGGCCACGGTGGGGGCCTCGTTGACGGTGAGGGTCACGGCGAGCTGGTCGGAGCCGGCCTCGTTCGTGGCCGTCACGGTCACGTTCTTCGTGCCGCCCGTGCCCGCGGCCGGCGTGCCGCTGATCTTGGCCGTCCCGGGGCCCGTGCTCACGAGGGTGAGGCCGGCGGGCAAGCCGACGGCGGACAGCGTCGGGGTGGGCGAGCCGGTGGCGCTGAAGCCGGCCAGCTCGCCGGGGCTGCCGACGGTGAAGCTGCCGACGGTCGGCCCGGTCAGGTCCGGCGCCACCTGCCCGGCCTCGACGGAGCCGATGTCGCACAGGGTCCCCTGCGGCAGGGTCGTCCCCCGCTGGTCGGTGTCCCCGACGTCGCAGAGCACGACCTGGTTGCCCGAAACGGCCTCGTTCACGCCGGTGGCGAAGTTGGCGGGGACCTGGTCGAGCGCCGGGCTCGACGCCAGGGGCAGGTGGTTGCGGGTGGTCCCGCCGTTGAGCGCCAGGGGCCCGAGCTGCGGGTCGCCGAAGACGTCGTCGGTGGCGCCGCTGAACCCGCAGGTGGCGTCGCCGGTGCGGGCGAGGTTGTAGCCGCCGCTGGCCACGGTCGCGCCGCCCGAGACCGCACACCCGGCCCCGATGGCGACGTGCACGATCGAGCCGCTCAGGTTCGTGGCCGAGCCCCCGTTCAGCAAGAGCCCGCTGGGGTTGTCGTAGTAGGTCGTCTCGACGAGCGAGAGGCGCCCGCCGAGCGAGGAGGTCACCGGCCCGAGGCCCCCGTTGGCGGAGATCGTCGAGCGACGGAGGGTGGCGTCGTTCGTGCCGTTCGGGGTGTAGCCGAGCACCGCGCTCCCGACGACCGCGGTGTTGCCGTCGAAC
>DATFFY010000092.1:0-12986 GCA_035249805.1 Acidimicrobiales bacterium
TCGGTCCCCGCGGCCGCTGCGACGGCTCGCGCGTGGTCGCGCTCGTCGTCGTGGGCGGACGCGACGGCGACCGTGGCCACGAGCGCGACGGCGACGAGCGCACCGGACAGGCGGCGGACCTTCCCCATGTGGCCGTGCAGCATGGCACGCCTCGCCCCGTGTGCCAGTGTTGGCCTTCGTGGCCGACGTCCAGTCCGAGCTCGACGAGCTGCTGTGGTACCACACCGTCGACGTGGTCCCGGGGGCCGTGACGCGCGGTTGGTGGGACCTCCGCCACGCGCTGCCGCTCCTGCCGATCCCCGACGTGCGGGGCAAGCGCTGCCTGGACGTGGGCACCTGGGACGGCTTCTACGCCTTCGAGCTCGAGCGGCGCGGCGCGGCCGAGGTGGTGGCCGTCGACCTGGCCGACCTGACCGACATCGACTGGCCGCCGGAGGTGCGGGCCGATCCGACCTTCGACCCGACCCTGAGCGGCGAGCAGCCCCGCCCGGCCGGCTTCCGCCTCCTCCACCGGCTCCTCGAGTCGAAGGTCGAGTGGCGGGGCTGCAGCATCTACGACCTCGACCCGGCCGAGCTCGGCACCTTCGACCTGGTGGTCGTCGGGAGCCTCCTCGTCCACCTCCGCGACCCGGTGCGGGCCCTCGACGCGGTGCGCCGCGTCGTCGCCCCGGGCGGGCGCTTCCTGTCGATCGACTACATCCACCCCCCGGTCAACCTCCTGGGCCGCGGCCGGCCGCTCTTCGAGCTGCGCGGCGAGACGAGCGACTTCCAGTGGTGGCTGGCCAGCGACCTCGGCCTGCAGCAGCTGCTGAAGGTGGCCGGCTTCGACATCGAGCAGATGTCGCCCCACTTCCTGCTCCGACCGGGCGAGCACTACCAGCTGCGCACGCTCCGCAAGGTCAGCGCGCGCGACCACGTGCGGCGGGCGTTGACCTACCGGTGGACCCGCGACGCCACGATGGGCGGGCACCTGCACCGCGGCTACCTCACCCACCCCCGCTTCTGACCCGGAGGTCCCTGCCATGCCCCACCCGCGCGAGGAGGTCGAGGCGGCCGTCGCCCGGTACGTCGAGGTGCGCGAGCGCATGGACCGGAACGAGGGTGGCTGGGAGGACATGGCCGCCCTGTTCACGGACGACGCCACCTACATCGATCCCGCGTGGGGCCGCATCGACGGCCTCGCCGAGATCCGCACGTTCATGAAGGACTCCATGGCCGGCCTCGAGGACTGGCTCTTCCCGATCGAGTGGATCGCCATCGACGGCGACCACGTCGTCGTGAAGTGGACCCAGCGCCTGCCGGGCCGGCGGCCCGACGGCAGCACCTACGACAACAGCGGTGTGTCGCTCCTCACCTACGCGGGCGACGGCCGGTTCTCGAAGAGCGAGGACCATCTCAACATGCTCCACGTCTACGAGGTGATCCAGGAGTCCGGCTGGAAGCCCGGCGCGGGCTTCAACCTGCCGCCCGAGCATCCCCGCCGCCTGTAGTGCCGATGGCGGACATCCGGTCGCTGCCAAGGATCGACGAGCACGCCACCGTCGTCGCCGCCGACCCCGCGGCCGTGTGGGCGGCGCTGCTCGAGACGGTGGACGGCATCGGAGCATCGCCCGCCGGCGCCGGCTACGCGCGACTCGTGCGATCTCGCTACCCGAAGGCCTCGGGACCGCGGCCCCTGGCCGAAGGATCGACCATCCCCGGGTTCCGGGTGGAGACGGCGGTGCCGGTCGAGCTGCTGGCCCTCGAGGGCCGCCACGCCTTCTCGGAGTACGCACTCGTCTTCCGCATCGAGCACGTGGACAGCGGGTCGTCCCGCCTCAGCGCCGAGAGCCGCGCCGCGTTCCCCGGCCCGCACGGCCGCCTCTACCGTGCCCTCGTCATCGGCACCCGCGGCCACGTGGTCGCCGTGCGGGGGATTCTCGCCCGCGTCCGCCGCCGCGCCGAACGCGCTTAGCCGGTGGCGGCCCTGGCCCCTCGTGGCGCCCGGGGGAACGGGTTCACCGCGTAGAGGACCACCGGTTCGTGCTTGCCTCGGAACCGGGCGCCGCCGCGCGAGGTCAGGCGAGGCAGCGGCGCCGTCAGCATGTCGCGGGTGGCCTGGGTGAGGAGGATGGCGTCACCGGTCTCCTTGGTGGCCTGCTCCACCCGGGACGCGACGTTGACGGTGTCGCCGATCACCGTGAACTCCAGCCGCCCGCCGCCGCCGACCGTGCCGGCGATGACCTTCCCGGTGTTGATGCCGACGCCCAGCTTGAGCCCGCGGCCGAACTCGGCGCGGACGCGCCGCTGGAGGTCGATCGCGGCCGCGAGCGCGGCGTCGGCGTGGCGCTCCAGTGGGCTCGGCGCGCCGAAGATCGCGAGCAGGCCGTCGCCCAGGTAGTGGTTGGCGTGGCCCCCGTGGTCGTGGAGGACCGGCACGATCACGTCGAACAGCCGGTTGAGGTGGGCCACCGCGTCCGCCGGCTCGATGCGGCTGGCGAACCCGGTGAAGTCGCGGACGTCCGCAAAGAGGACTGTCACCTCCACGTCCTCGCCTTCGAAGACGGAGCTCCCCGACTCGAGCAGCCGCTGGGTCAGCGCGGGGTCGACGTAGGACCCGAACGCCGTTTGGAGCGCAGCTCGCTGCTGGAGCCCGTGCTGCATCTGGTTGAAGGAGGTGGCCAGCTCGCCCAGCTCGTCGGCCGACGTGACGGGCACGCTCTCGTCGTAGTCACCGTGGGCCACCCGACGCGTGCCGGCCAGGAGGTCGCGCACCGGCTCGAGCGACGGGTGGACCACGCCCCCGCCGATGAGCACCAGGAGGTAGGTGCTCACGGGGACCCCGATGAGGAACGACATGGCGAACACGTCGAGCGCGGTCGACTGGGTCCGGGTGACCGCTGCGCCGACGACGGACATCGTCATGCAGCCCAGCCAGCAGGCCATGAGCACGCGATACCGGAGGGACGATCCCCGCCGGGTCGGCTCGGCATCGAGGGGCAGATCGGGCATCAGCTCCTCGAGCAACGGTCGGAAGAGGATCCGCATCCCGACTCCGAAGATGAGCCCGCCGGCCACCTGGAGCTGCACGACGGTGAGGGCGGCGCACACGGCCTGCAGGGCGGACATGTCGGCCCTCACCGCGAGGTACGGCACCATCACGCCGTAGTCGAGCGGCACCTGGAACAGGTTCGCTCGACGGGGGTACAGCGACGGCAGGTCGAGGGCGGCGTTCCAGACCTCGACAGGGTCGACGGCCTCGCCTCGCCCGAACGCATCGATCGCGTGGCGCGGGCGGCTGAGCGACGCGACCCCGGCGGCGGCCCCGAAGGTGATGAAGCCGAGTCCCATGGCGGCGAGCACCAGGGTCTCCCGGAAGGAGAGCTCCAGCACCTCCGCGGCCAGCAGGATGACCGGCACGGTGAGGGCCACGTGCATGGCGAGCACGGCCAGCCCCGCGACGACCAGCGAGTAGTGCCGCCGGTACCGCCCCCACAGCCACGCTGCGAACCGCCCCATGCCGCGGTTCTAGCCGTGCTCCTGCGGAGTGCGCGGCGACGTGGTGAATGGCGAACACCTGTTCGCTAGACTCGAGACCGTGAAGCGATGCGACGGATGTGGGCGTGAGTACAGGCCATCGAGCGGGCATCGGCTGTGCCCGGCGTGCCGTCGTCAGGCCTCGAAGGATCGGTGCGCATGCGGTCAGCCCAAGCAGCCGACATCGTCCACGTGTCGGTCTTGCCAGGCGACATCAGGTGTTGCGAACGGAAACTGGCGCGGCGGTTCGACCAGGCACCACGCCGGCTACATCATGCGGCATGTCCCCGAGCATCCGCGGGCGCGGAGGCGCCCCTACGTCTTCGAGCACATCCTCGTGATGGAGGAGGTGCTCGGGCGCCATCTGCTGCCGGACGAGACGGTCCACCACCTCAATGGTGTGAAGGACGACAACCGTCCGGAGAACCTCGAGCTCTGGGTGAAGCCACAGCCCGCCGGCATCCGGGCGTCAAACGCGGTGGCGTGGGCACGAGAGATCATCGCTCGCTACGGCGCCGAATCGGACAGCTCCAACAATGCTCCGGACTTATCCCGAGCACTCTTGGAGCTGGGGGGTATCGATCCCCCGTCCGCTAGGCGGTCGACGTCCGCGCTACGACCATTCCCGGATCACACCGCTACAGCTGGCGCCCCGCCGGGTCAGGAGAGCACGCGAGGTGCTCGCTGCCGAGTCTTTCCTCGATGCCAGCGGTCTTTCCCGCCGTCAGTGGTCTCTCCCTACGGTCCGCCACTGCTTCTGTTGCCGGGCTGCAGTGGCCTGGCCCCGTGTGCCGTCACCGGTCACTGGTGCTCTCTACGACCTAGTCGGAACTAGGCGGCGAGGGCGTACTGCTCGTTGGCAGTTGTTTTTGTGCCCCGTTTAAGGAGTCTGAGCAACTCCGGTCGCACGGATCGCCGAACGGTCCCAACGTCGAAACCAATTCAGCCCCTAGAAGGGTGGTTCAAGTAGCCCCGTAAGGCTACCGCCTCAGCCCTCGTGGTCCCCACGCGCCGCACGACGGAGGTTCATCGCAGCATCACGCTCCGCGATGGCCTGGCGCTTGTCGTGGATCTTGCGGCCCTTGGCCAGGGCCAGCTCGACCTTGGCCCGGCCGTCCTTGAAGTAGATCGACAGCGGCACGAGCGACAGCTGCTCGGGGTCGACGCGGGAGCGGAGGCGCTCGATCTCGTGGTGGTGGAGGAGCAACTTGCGCTTGCGGTCGGGGTCGTGGGTCGAGTGGTCCTGGCTGAACACGTAGGGCGCGATGTGGAGGGAGTGCAGCCAGATCTCCCCGCCGTCGATGCGGGCGTAGGCGTCGGCGATCTGCACCTTGGACTCGCGGAGGGACTTGACCTCGCTGCCGCGCAGCACGAGGCCGGCCTCGATGGTGTCGAGGACCGTGTAGTTGCGACGGGCCTGCCGGTTCGTCGCCACGACCTTGGTGCCCTGGGGCCGCATGGTGGATCGACGCTACCTGCCCGCCGGTAGCCTCCCGCCTGTGCTCCACCTCACCCGGCAGACGTGGCTGCAGATGGTCGGGCACGCCTACGACGGGCTGCCCGACGAGGCCTGCGGTCTGCTCGCCGGCCCGCCCGGCACGGACCGGGCCACGGCCTTCTACCCGTGCCGCAACGCGGCCGAGTCGAGCCGCGTGTACACGATCGACCCGAAGGACCACCTGAAGGCCGACCGCGACGCCGAGGGCAAGGGCCTCGAGATCGTCGGCGTGATGCACTCGCACACCCACACCGACGCCTACCCGTCGCCGACCGACCTGGCCCAGGCCCCGGACCCGGCTTGGCACTACGTGATCGTCTCCCTGCGCCAGGAGGCGCCGGTCCTGCGGTCGTACCGCATCGTGGACGAGGCCGGCACCGAGGAGCGGGTGTCGCTCTCGGACCGCTGACGGATAGATTCCCTACCGAACAGGTCGACTTTTCCCGGAGCTCCCCGCGTGGCCGTCTACGAATCCGTGCTCGATCTCATCGGTGAGACGCCGATCGTCGACATCTCGGCGCTGAGCCCGAACCCGCGCGTGCGGATCCTGGCCAAGCTCGAGGGCCAGAACCCGGGGGGTTCGGTCAAGGACCGGGCGGCCAAGCAGATGATCGTCGACGCCGAGAAGGACGGGATCCTCACGCCCGGCTCGAACCAGGTGATCCTCGAGTCGTCGTCCGGCAACACCGGCATCGCCCTGGCGATGATCTGCAAGATGCGCGGCTACCACCTGAAGGTCGTGCTGCCCGACAACGTGTCGGTGGAGCGGCGGCAGCTGCTCGAGACGTGGGACGCCGAGATCATCGACAGCCCTGGGGCGGAGGGCTCCAACGGCGCGATGCGGCGGGCCAAGGTGATGGCCGCGGAGCACCCCGAGTGGTGGTTCCCCTTCCAGTACGGCAACCCGTCGAACCCGAAGGCCCACTACGAGGGGACGGGGCCGGAGATCTGGCGGGACGTCCCGGAGATCACCCACTTCATCGCGGGGCTCGGCACGGCCGGCACGCTCATGGGCGTCGGCCGGTTCCTCAAGGAGCAGAACCCCGACGTGCAGATCTGGGCCATCGAGCCCCCGGCCGGCGAGATGGTCGACGGCCTCAAGAACATCGACGAGGGCTTCATCCCGCCGGTCTACGAGGACAACGACGGCAACTCGCTGCTGAACCGGCGCCTGATCGTGCGCCCGCGCGAGTCGATCGAGTGGACGCGCCGGCTCACCGAGGTCGGCATCTTCGCCGGCATCTCGTCGGGGGCCATCCTCGCCGGCGCGGTGAAGGCGGCCGCCCAGCTCCCCGACGACGAGGACGCCACCATCGTCACCATCGTGTGCGACGGCGGCTGGAAGTACCTCTCGGCCGGTGTGTGGACCGACGACATCGACGTCGTCGAAGCCCGCGCCAAGGCCACGATCTACTTCTAGGGCCCACCCTTCATCGCGCCATGCGCGATCGGTATCGCGCGGCCATTGACGCGCGGTACCAGGAGTGCCACGGTCGCACCTGAGGGGGCTGTCCGTTTGGAGGGAAGCGATGCGGACGTCCTCTGTCCGACGATGGACGGTGCTGATCGTGGTCGGACTCGTGTCGTCGGTGGTGACGGTGGGCTCGGCGTCAGCTCACAACGAGGTCTACGGATGGTCCAACTGTTTTCATCGCGGCCACTGAGGTGGCACCGGGCACGGCGACGGACCGGTCCGGGGACGGTGTGGCAGTGCGAGCGGCTGCCGATCGGGCCGCTGCAGGGAGTCGTCATGTTGCTCCCGAGTCGGGACCGTATCCGGGCTACGACAGGGAGGTAGCCGAGGCTCAGGCGAACGCGTTCGCGGAGTTGCGTCCTGCCGGCCGGGTAGGCGCGAGATCGACGTGGGTCAGTGACGCGCCGGGCAGACGGGCGGAGGTCCAGCTCTTGCACACGAAGGAGGACGGCTGGGTGGTGACGTCGGAACGCTGGGAACTGCCCTCAAGCGTCTGCGAGCGTCTCCAGACGGTCGATCGACCAGACACCGGCAAGGCCGGCCTGGACGCGGAACCGTGAGTGCCAGCCAGGTCCAGCGGGCGTCGCCGGCCCTATATCGAGGTAGGCCCAAACGACCGGCACGCTGCATGGCGCTCGCAGGGGGGCTGCTGGTGGGCCTCGGTGCGGTGATCGGCGCTACAGGAGACGAGCCCGCCGGTCGGGTGCCGGCGATCGCTGGAGGGCAGCAGGCCTCCTGCCGCAACAGCAGCGAACCCGCGTGCGGCCCGTTCCGGTGGGATCCGCAGCCGACGAACCGACCCATGACCATCATCGTCCGGCCGTCGACGACGACGGCTCGGGTCGGAGAGACGGTCGTCTTCGACGTGGAAGCGACCGACGACACGAAGATCGACCCCGGCGACTGCGGGAACATCTCGAGCTTCGGGGACGAGGAGTTCGGTGAAGGAGGCTGTGACGTCGACTGCCTGTATCCGCCGAGGTACGGCCCGTGGGACCCACCAGCTCCGACCGAGGGTCGCATCACGGAACGGTTCGCCCACGCCTACCAGCGACCTGGGACCTATCAGGCCCGCTTCACCTACCACTCGGGTGACCGGTGCACGAGGGATCCTTACGTGAGCGAGGACACCGGCATGGTGACCATCACCGTGACGACGGCGCCCGTGGTGCTGCCCGTGAGCAAATAGCTCTCTACAGCAGCGCCTCGATGTTCTCGGGGGGGCGGCCGAGCTTGGCCTGGCCGTCGCCGCGGACGAGGATCGGGCGCTCGATGAGGATCGGGTTGGCCACCATGACCTCGATCCAGCGGGCCCGGTCCTTCGGCAGGTCCTTGAGATGGACCTGCTTGGCGACGTCCTCCCCGGTGCGGGCGATGTCCCACGGCTCCACGCCGAGGGCGGTGAGCACGGCGTCGAGCTCGGCCGCCGTCGGGCTGTCGGCGAGGTACTCGCGCACCTCGTAGGCGGCGCCGCGGTCGTCGAGGATCTGCTTGGCCTGCCGGCTCTTCGAGCAGCGGGGGTTGTGCCAGAGGGTGAGGTCGGACATGAGGCCGATCGTAGGATGGCCGGCCATGACCTCCACCCGCGCCGACGGACGAGCGCCCGATGAGCTCCGCCCCATCTCCTTCGAGCGCGACTTCACGTCGATGGCCTCTGGGTCCTGCCTCGTGACCTTCGGGCGGACCCAGGTGCTGTGCACGGCGTCGGTCGACGAGGACGTGCCCCGTTGGATGCGGGGCAACGGCAAGGGCTGGGTCACCGCCGAGTACTCGATGCTCCCGGGCAGCTCGCCCGAGCGGATCCGGCGAGAGGTCAAGGAGGGCCGGCCGTCGGGCCGCACCCAGGAGATCCAGCGCCTGATCGGGCGGGCGCTGCGGGCCACCTGCGACATGCGCCTGCTCGGCGAGCGGCAGGTCATCGTCGACTGCGACGTGCTCCAGGCCGACGGCGGCACCCGCACGGCCTCCATCTGCGGCGGGTACGTGGCCCTGCACGACGCGCTGTCCCGGCTCATCGGGGCCAAGGTGATCCTCGAGCACCCGCTCACCGCCTTCTGCGCGGCCATCTCGGTCGGCGTCGTCGACGGCGTGCCCGTGCTGGACCTCCCGTACATCGAGGATTCGCGGGCCGAGGTCGACATGAACGTCGTGATGACCTCGCTCGGCGGGTTCGTCGAGGTGCAGGGCACCGCGGAAGGCGCGCCCTACAGCCGCGAGGAGCTCGACGCGATGCTCGCACTCGCGGAGAAGGGCATCGGGGAGATCATCGAGCTGCAGCGCGAGATGGTCGCCGAGCCGCCGTCGCCGCGGTGACGCGGCTGCTGCTCGCCACGAGCAACCCGCACAAGGTGGACGAGGTGGCGGTGATCCTCGGCGACCGGTTCGAGGTCGAGGCCCGCGACCCTGCGATCGAGGAGACGGGCACGACGTTCGAGGAGAACGCGCTGCTCAAGGCGCGCGCCCTCGCCGCGGCGACGGGCGAGCTGGCCGTCGCCGACGACTCCGGCATCGAGATCGACCACCTCGGGGGCGCCCCCGGCATCCACTCCGCCCGCTGGACCGAGGAGCCCGACTGGATCCCGCGGGTGCTGCGCGAGCTCGGCGGGGTCCCCGTCGAGGCGCGGGGATGCCGCTACGTCTGCGCGGCAGCGGCCGTCTGGCCCGACGGTCGGGAGGAGGTCGTGCGGGGCACGGTGGAGGGCCGCATCGCGTCCGAGCCGCGGGGCACCGGCGGGTTCGGCTACGACCCGATCGTCGAGCCGACCGAGGGCGATGGCCGCACGTTCGGCGAGCTGGCACCGGACGAGAAGCAGGCGATCAGCCACCGAGCCCGCGCGTTTCGCCAGCTCGCCCTCGTTCTGTGACGGTTCCGGACCGTTGACCGATCCGGCATCGTCACAGAACGGGGTCACCAGCCGCGGAGGTCGACCTCCCACACGTCGACCACGTCGTCGCCGTCGACGACGTGCAAGCGCTCGTGCTGCGCGACGGTCGGGTCGACGTGGGCGGGCAGCACCCGCACCCGGTCACCGACCACCACCGACGCGCCATCCGCGAGGCCGACGGTGATGTGCTCGTCGGACACGAACCAGCAGTCACCGACCTCCAGCACCGTGGGGTTGCCGTGGTCCATGCCGAGCGACTTCAGGCCGCCGTCGAGGACGCCCCACCCCTTCGGCGAGCGCGAGATCACCGTGGTCAGGAGGAAGAGGGCGTTGTCGAACCCGGCGGCGTGGGGCGTGTACTCGGTGTCCATCAGGCAGTACGAGCCGGCCTGGAGCTCCGTCACCCAGCGGTTCACGTCCCAGGTGCCGGTGCCGCCGCCCGACACGATGTCGCCGCCCACCGCCGCGTGGGCGTCGAGCAGCAGCTCCATCGAGCGCTCGACGAGGTCGGCCTTCGTGTCACCCGGCTCGCGCATGAGGTGGCCTTCGTAGCCCATCACGCCCCGGACCTCGATGCCCTCGCCGCGGGCGAGGTCGGCGAGCCGGCCGGCGTCGGCCGGGTCGCAACCGCAGCGGGGGAGGCCCACGTCGACGTCGACGAGCACCTCGGGCACGTGGGCGGCGACGGCAGCCGCGAGGGTCTCCTCGGAGTCGATGGCGACGGTGATGCGAGCCGTGCCCGACTCGACGATCGGCGTGAGCCGCGCGAGGTCGAGGCTCTCGTTCGCGAGGAGCAGGTCGTCGCCGAGGCCCGCCTCGGCCATCCCGACCATCTCACGGACCGTCGCGCAGCAGAAGCCCGGGTGCCCGGCGTCGGCCAGCCGGCGGGCCAGCGCGGTCGACTTGAACGCCTTCACGTGCGGGCGGAGCGTGCGCCCCGGCCAGGCCTTGGCCATGGTGGCCACGTTGCGGTCGAACGTGGCGAGGTCGACCAGCAGCGACGGGGTGGGGAGCTCCTGCACCTTCACGCCGCGCACCCTAGGTCGGCTCGGCCAGACTCCGGCGGTGGACAGCGGGGGCGCGCTCGTGCGGCAAGGGGTCCGGCTGGGTGTGATCACACCGGTCGCGACGCAGCTGCCCGACGCCCACGCCGGTTGGGAGGCGGAGGCCGGCATCGACGAGATGGCGCGCATCGCGGAGCGCGCCGACCGGCTCGGCTTCGACCACCTCACCTGCAGCGAGCACGTCGCCGTGCCGCCGGACGACGCGGCGGTGCGAGGGGGCACGTACTGGGACCCGCTCGCCACGCTCGGCTACCTCGCCGCCCGGACGCAGCGCATCCGCCTGGCGACCTACGTGCTCGTCCTCGGCTACCACCACCCCCTCGCGATCGCGAAGCGCTACGGCACCCTCGACCGCGTCAGCGACGGGCGCCTCGTGCTCGGGGTGGGCGTCGGCACCCTCGAAGCGGAGTTCCGCCTGCTGGGCGCCCCGTTCGAGGGACGAGGGGCCCGGGCCGACGACGCGCTGCGCGCGCTGCGGGCGGCGTGGGGGCGTCGGGAGGTCGATCACGACGGGTCGTGGATCGTCGAACCGCACGCGACCAACGCGGCGACCCCGATCTGGGTGGGCGGTCGCACCCGCCGGTCCCTGCGACGGGCCGTCGAGCTGGGCGACGGGTGGGCGCCGTTCTGGCTCGGCGTGGACGACGTCGCGCAGTGGCTGCGGGACGTGGATCGCCCGGCCCGCTTCGAGGTGGTGGGCCAGCCCGGGGCCATGGTCGACCCGAGCGCGGACCCCGACCGCGTCGACGAGCTCCTCGCCCGGTGGGCCGGCGCCGGCGCCACCGTGGTCGACCTCCACCTCGCCCACCGCTCCCTCGCGCACTACCTCGAGCAGCTGGAGGCCCTCGCGTCATGACCATCGTGCGAGCGGGGTTCTTCTCCCTCACGAGCGCGGTCGAGGGCGGGACCGAGGAGGACTACCTGCGATGGCACCTCCTCGACCACCTGCCCGAGCAGCACTCGCTGCCGGGGGTGCGGCTCGGCACCCGCTGGCGGGCCGACGACGCCTGCGTGGCGGCACGGATCCTGGCGACGCCGGCCTTCGACCCGGTGCGCCACGCCGTCTGCTACCTGATGACGGAGCCGGTCGAGCAGACGCTGCACGACTTCGGCGCGCTCGCCGGTCGGCTGCGGGCCGAGGGCCGCATGCCGATGCGGGCCGTGCAGCACCTCCTCGGCGCACTCTCGGTCGAGGCGGCGCACAGCAACCTCGTCAGCACGGACGCGCTGCCGTTCCGTCCGCACCACGGCGTCGTGCTGGTGGTCGAGTCCGGCACCGGCGACCTCGACGCGGCCGCCCACCCGCTCCTCGCGGTCCCAGGTGTTGCAGGTGTCCTGGCCTTCCGGGCCACGGACGCCCTCGGCGCGGGGCCGGACCAGGGCGAGCGGTTCGGCCTGCCCCCGTGGAACCCGGCCGGCCACGCCGTGACGATCGTCTACGTGGACGACGACCTCGAGGCCACGACCGCCGCCCTCCGCCCGGTCGTCGAGGCCCGCTGGCGGAGCGGCGGCCTCGAGCCCCACCTCGCCGCCCCCTTCCGCACCTCGACCGTGCCGGCGGTGGGACTCGAACCCACACTGTCCACGACCTAAACGTGGCGTCTCCTGCCAATTGGACTACGCCGGCGTCCAGCCAAGGTAGGCCGCGCCGGGTCTTCCGACGGTCCCGCTAGCCTCCGATCCCGTGACCCAGAGCCCTCCCTCTCCCCCCATCACCGCCGCCGACCTGTCGGGGCTCAACCCGACCTCGGAGATCTTCAACCGGCTGCTGAAGGACCGGATCATCATCCTGGGCACCGACGTCAACGACGACATCGCCAACATCATCTGCGCGCAGATGCTGTTCCTCGAGGGCGAGGACGACGGCCGGGACATCTGGCTGTACATCAACAGCCCCGGTGGCTCGGTCACGGCCGGCATGGCGATCTACGACACGATGCAGTTCGTCGCCCCGGACGTCGCCACCATCTGCATGGGCCTCGGCGCGTCGATGGGGCAGTTCCTGCTGTGCGCCGGCGCTCCCGAGAAGCGCTACGCCCTGCCGCACGCGCGGATCATGATGCACCAGCCCTCGGGCGGCATCCGCGGCCAGGCCAGCGACATCGCGATCCAGGCCGAGCAGCTCATCTACATCAAGCGGCTCATGGCCGAGCGCATCGCCCACCACACCGGGCAGACCGTCGAGCAGGTGCAGCTCGACTCCGAGCGGGATCGCTGGTTCACCGCCGACCAGGCCAAGGCCTACGGGCTCATCGACCATGTGATCGTCAAGCGGGGCGAGATGATCTGACCCCGGTCGCGGCCCGCTGGCAGAGCGCCAGCAGGGCCTCCCGGGCGACGTCCTCGGGGACGTCGAACTCCTCCGCCACCAACGCTGCCGTGACCGGCTCGACGTCGCTGCGGCGGGCCACCAGATCGCCCAGCGCGGCGAGCGGCACGAGCCGCACCGCGACCTCGCGGCGCACGATCGCCTCCTCGCGCTCCATGGTGGCCGGGGTCGCCGCGGGGTAGCCCACCCCCCGCTCGACGTGCACGAGCTCGTGGGCGAG
>DATFFY010000093.1:0-8791 GCA_035249805.1 Acidimicrobiales bacterium
CTCGTGGCCTTCGACATGTCCGACATGCTCTACACGATGGCCACGCTCGACCTGCCGAGCGTGCGCAACATGAGCGTGTTCCTGAGCACGCTGGAGCGGCTCAAGGTGCCCACCGAGAACGTCCGACTGATCCTCAACAAGGCCGAGAGCGACGTCGGCATCGACATCGACCAGGTCACCAAGCTCTTCCCGCAGGGCTTCGAGGCGGTGCTCCCCTACGCCAAGGAGGTGAGCCGGTCCATCAACCTCGGCATGCCCGTGATGGCCGCCTCGCCGACCGCGGAGATCAGCAGCCGCATGGCGAACGGCATGAAGAACCTGCTGTCCGAGACCCTCCAGACCACGGTCACCACCGAGACCACCCCGCAGAAGAGGTCCTTCCTGCGGCGGTTCAAGCACTGATCCACCACCGTCCCCTGCCGTTGGAGGCACCACGATGAAGCTGTCCGAGAAGCTGGCGGCCCTCGAGCAAGAGGAGACCCGCGACACCACGTCGTCGACGTCCTCCGCGGCCGCCGCGCCCAAGCGGACCCGTCCGCTGAAGAGCCGGGGTGCGAGCACCTGGGACGCCACCAAGCGCAAGGTGCGCGAGCACGTCCTCGACGAGGTGGCCCCGAAGATGGGGGGCCTGTCGGGCGAGGAGCTGGCGGCCGAGGTCAAGAGCGCCCTCGACCGCATCCTCCAGCGCGAGGACGTGCAGGTCACGCCGCTCGAGCGCAGGCGCTTCGTCCAGGAGGTCATGTCCGACACCCTCGGCTACGGCACCCTCGATCCGCTCCTCGCCGACGAGACGGTGACCGAGGTCATGTGCAACGCCTTCGACGACATCTGGGTGGAGCGCGATGGCCGCATCGAGCAGACGAACCTGTCCTTCGCCGACGACACGCAGTACCGCGCCGTGATCGACAAGATCGTGGCGGCCGTGGGCCGGCGCGTCGACGAGGGGTCGCCCATGGTCGACGCCCGCCTCCCCGACGGCTCCCGCGTGAACGCGATCATCCCGCCGCTCGCGCTGAACGGCGCGGTGCTCACGATCCGGAAGTTCTCGAAGGACCCGTTCACCGCGAAGGACCTCATCAACTTCGGCACGTGGACGCTCGACCTCATGACGGTCATGGAGGCCTGCGTCCGCGGCAAGCTCAACATCCTCGTGTCCGGCGGCACGGGCACGGGCAAGACGACGAACCTCAACGTCCTGTCCGCGTTCATCCCGGACGGCGAGCGCATCATCACCATCGAGGACTCGGCGGAGCTCCAGCTCCAGCAGCCCCACGTGGTGACGCTGGAGAGCCGTCCGCCGAACGCGGAGGGCCAGGGCACCGTCGCCATCCGCGACCTCGTGAAGAACGCCCTCCGGATGCGCCCGGACCGCATCATCGTCGGTGAGGTCCGGTCGGCCGAGGCGCTCGACATGCTCCAGGCCATGAACACGGGCCACGAGGGCTCGATGACCACGGTCCACGCCAACTCCCCCAGGGACGCCATCAGCCGCATCGAGACGATGGTGCTGATGGCCGGCTACGACCTGCCGGTGCGGGCCATCCGCGAGCAGATCGCCGCCGCGGTGGACCTGATCGTGCAGGTGTCCCGCATGCCCGACGGCCGCCGGGTGATCACGACGGTCTCGGAGGTCCAGGGCCTCGAGGGCGACATCATCCTGCTGCAGGACATCTTCAAGTTCCGCCCCGTGGCCGGTGCCCCGAGCGCCGGCGAGCTGGTGCCGACCGGCCTGCGGCCGAAGTTCCTCGACAAGCTGGCCCAGGCGGACGTGGACGTGCCGGCGGCGGCCTTCAAGGTCACCACGGCCGACCGCCTCGCCGCCGCGGGGGCCCGGGGTCGCAAGGTCCGCATCCCCAGCCAGCGCGAGCTGGCCGACCGGGAGACGCTGCGATGAGCTCGTCCCAGATCGCCGCGATCCTGTTCGTCGGCGGCGGCATGGCGCTGCTGGCCGTCGGGCTCCTCATGCGGGTGTACCGCCGGGAGGAGCGCCTGGCCGAGATCCTCGACCTCCCGTGGGGCGAGAAGGACGTCGACCTCGACGCCGCCGTGGAGCAGCACTCCGCGCTGGTGGAGAACACGATCGGGGTGGCCGGCCGGCTCATCGATCAGATGGACGACAAGGGCAAGCTGCTCACGCTCCTCGAGCGGGCGCGCCTGCCCATCCGCCCCGGGGAGTTCGCGCTCTTCGTGCTGTCCGGCGGCGTCGTGCTCGCCGCGCTCGTCACGGCGGTGACGACGGACCTCATGTTCGGGGCCATCGCCGCGGTGGCCAGCCCGTTCATCGCCGTCGCCTACCTGCACCGTCGGATCGACAGCCGCACGCGGAAGTTCGAGGAGCAGTTCCCCGAGGCGCTGTCCCTGATCGCGTCGTCGCTCACTGCGGGCCACACGTTCCTGCGGTCGATCCAGATGATGTGCGAGGAGGCCGAGGGCCCCATCGCCGAGGAGTTCGCCCGGGTCGTCTACGAGACGCAGCTCGGCGACCCCCTCGTCGACGCCCTCGACCGCATGGCCAAGCGCCTCGACATCCGCGATGTCGACTGGGTCGTGCAGGCCATCCGCATCCAGCAGACGGTCGGCGGCAAGCTGGCTGACCTGCTCCACACGCTGGCCGACTTCATCCGGGCCCGTGAGGAGGTGCGCCGCGAGGTGCGGGTGCTCACCGCCGAGGGTCGCATCTCGGCCTACATCCTGGGTGCGCTCCCGATCTTCCTCGGGTTCTTCATGCAGGTCTCCAACCCCGACTACCTGGATCCGCTGTTCCAGGGCTGGGGGCTGGTGTGGATCGCCGGTTCGATCGGGATGATCGCGGCCGGCATGACGATGATCTTCCGCATGATCAAGGTGGATGTCTGATGCTGACCATGTTCGCTGTCGCACTCCTCGCCGCCGGGATCGGCGCCGTGGTCCTCGGGATGCGCGAGCGCAGCCTCGCGCCCGTCGAGTCCGCCGACGACTACCTGCGGAGCCTCGACCCCGACGGTGAGCCGGACGAGTTCCAGCTGCTCCTCGCGCAGCCCTTCCTGTCCCGCGTCGTCCGTCCCATGAGCGCCAGCGTGCTGTCGCTCCTCGGCGGCGTTCTCCCTGGCAACTACCGCGATGCCGTCCACCGGCAGCTCGTGCGGGGTGGCCTCTCCGGACAGTTCCGGGCGGAGGAGATCATCAGCCTGCAGGTGCTCGGTGGTCTCGTGGGTGCGCTCTGCAGCGCTCTCGTGCTCGCGACCGAGCTCGTCGGGGGCGGCGCGGGGATCCTCCTCGCCATCCTCCTGCCGATCTGCGGCGCCTACCTCCCGAAGTCCTGGCTCGACCGACAGGTCGGCGCCCGGGTCGACTCGATCCGCCGCGACCTCCCCGACACCCTCGACCTCCTCGCCATCTCGGTCGAGGCCGGCATGGGCTTCGAGGGCGCGCTGGGCGTCGTCTGCGACAACTTCAGCTCGCCGTTGGCCGACGAGATCGCGCGTACGCTTCGGGAGATGGAGCTCGGGCTCCCCCGGCGCGAGGCCCTCCAGAACCTGAAGAAGCGTGTGGAGGTCCCGGAGCTATCGAACTTCGTGCTCACGCTGACGCAAGCGGACGCCCTCGGCATGCCGGTGGGGCGGGTGCTGAAGACCACGGCCGACGAGATGCGGACCAAGCGGCGGCAGTGGGCCCGGGAGAAGGCGGCCAAGCTCCCGGTGAAGATCCTCTTCCCGCTGGTCCTCTTCATCTTCCCGCCGCTGTTCGTCGTGCTGATGGGCCCTGCGGCCTCGGACATCCTCGACTCCTTCCGCAGCGGCGCCTTCGGCGGCTGACCGGACCGATCTCCGCGGGGCAGCCGTGAGTGCCCCACCGATGGCCAAAGACTCCCTCGGCTCCTTCAGCGAGGCGGTCCTCGCCGTTCGGTGGGGCGCCACCGCGATCTCGCTCGCGCTGGCCAGCCCGGAGATCGCCGACGGCGACCGCGGCACGCTCGCCGCCCTCATCGCCCTCGTCGCGCTCACGGCGTACCGCACGGTGCGACCACTGCGCGACACCGGTGACCGGCGGCTCGTGCTGCACGTCGTCGTGGAGATGGGCGTGTCGGTGGGGGCCGTGGCCGTCACGGGGTACGACGACTCACCCCTGCTCTTCTCGCTCCTGACCCCCGCCGCGCTGGCGGGCTTCGCCCGCGGGTTCGCGCTCGGGGTTCGGATCGCGCTCGTCGCGATCGTCGCGCTCGGTGTGCCGTGGGTGCTCGGCGACCACCATCGTGACGACGGCGGCCGTGTCGGCCTCCAGTGGGCCGGCGAGATCGTCCTCGTCGCCCTCGTGGCCGGCTACGCCCGGCGGATCTCCGGCGAGGCGGATCTCCGGCGCGAGGCGGCCATGGATCGCCTGGGGCGCCTCACGGACGCGAACGTGCTGCTGTTCCAGCTCCACCAGGTCACGCAGACCCTGCCCGCCTCGCTCGACCTCACCGACGTGCTCGACACCACGATGGAGCAGCTCCGGGAGCTCTTCCCTGCGACCGGCGTGGCGATCCTGCTGCACGAGGAGGCGGACCTGGCCTGGCACACCGTGCGCCGGCACGGGTTGCAGGCCGCGCCGACCCACGTCGACGGCGCGCTCCCCGCACCCCTGGCCCGCACGGTCGCGGTGCGCAGCACCGCCCACGTCGACGACCTCGCCGCCGCGGGCCCGGGCCTCGACGGCGCGTCGCGCGCCGGCCTGTACGGCCCCTTGATGGCCCGCGGGTCGACGATCGGCCTCATCGCGCTCGAGCACGGCGTGGGCACCAGCTTCACCGACCGCGACGAGGAGCTCCTGACGGGGTTCGTCGACGCCGCCGCGCTGGCCATCGACAACGCCCGGTGGTTCGGCCGGCTCCGGTCGGTGGGGGCGGACGAGGAGCGGGCCCGCATCGCCCGCGACCTGCACGACCGCACCGGCCAGTCGCTGGCCTACGTCGCCTTCGAGCTCGACCGCATCACCAAGCAGGCCGCGAAGGGGGCGGACACGACCGCCTCCCTCGACGCCCTGCGCGGCGACGTCCGCAAGGTGGTCGGGGAGCTGCGGGACACGCTGTACGACCTGCGCACGGACGTCACCGATGCCGACGGCCTGGTCAGCACCTTGGAGGCCTTCCTGGCCCGGGTCGGCCAGCGCAGCGGGCTCGAGACCGACCTGCGGTCGGAGGAGAGCGCACGCCTCCCGCGGCGCCAGGAACGAGAGCTCTGGAGCATCGCCCGGGAGGCGATCACGAACGTGGAGCGCCACGCCCGGGCCACCCGCGTCGAGGTGACGTGGCGCTGCGACGGCACCGCCGCCCACCTGGAGGTCGAGGACGACGGCGTCGGGATGGCCTCGGTCGACGGCGGCTCGCTGGGCGCGCCCGGCCTGGTGTCGCTGCGGGAGCGGGCGGCCGGCATCGGGGCGACCCTGTCGGTCGTCACCGGGCCGGGGCGGGGCACCCGGGTACGCTGCACGCTCGCCGGGTCGCCGGCGCCGAGAGAAGGGGGCACGTAGGTGTCGATCCGCGTGGTGCTCGCCGACGACCACCGCATGCTCCGCGAGGGGCTGCGCCGGTCGTTGACCGACGAGGGCTTCGAGGTCGTGGGCGAGGCCGACAACGGCGAGCAGGCCGTCCGCCTCGTGGCCGAGCTCTCCCCCGACGTCGTGCTCATGGACGTCTCCATGCCGGAGATGGACGGCGTCGAGGCGACGCGCCGGATCCGGGAGACCGACACCGAGAGCCGCGTCCTCATGCTCACGATGCACGCGGACAAGGAGGTGCTCGCCGACGCCATCCGCGCCGGCGCCTCGGGCTACCTCGTCAAGGACTGCTCGACCGAGGAGGTGGCCGACGCGATCCGCATGGCGGCCAGCGGCGACACCGACCTCTCCCCCCTCCTCGCGGCCTCCATGCTCGACGAGGTGCGGCGTCTCGAGGCGCCGACCCCGGCCGACGAGGAGCACGTCATCACCAAGCGGGAGGAGGAGGTCCTCCAGCGCATCGCCGACGGCTGCAGCACCTCCGAGGTGGCGGCCCAGCTGTACATCAGCCAGAAGACCGTCAAGAACCACCTGGCGTCGATCTACCAGAAGCTCGACGCCCGGGATCGCACCCAGGCCGTGCTCCAGGCGGTGCGCATGGGGATCGTCCATCTGTCCTAGGGGTGCAGACCGGGACGAACCGGACACGGCGGCACCGCTGCCGCCGCGAAATGGGCCGAGCGACCCATTCACCCCGAACGCGGTGCTGCCGATACTCCTGGGAGACAACACAAGGCCGCGCCCGGAGCCACCGGGGGCATCTCTTCCAGGAGCACCACCACCATGATCAGCACCTACGAGTTCCTCGCCAACTGGCTGCGGGCCCGCGTCGGTGACTCGGACCGGGGCGCCGCCCTCGTCGAGTACGCGCTGCTCGTCGCCCTCATCGCCGTCGCCTGCATCGTCGCCATCCGCACCCTCGGCGACGAGTCGGAGAAGAGCTTCAGCAAGACGGGCTCCGCCATCGCCGGCGCCTGACACCGCTACCGCCAGCAGCACGGGAGAGGGACGGGTTCGCCTGTCCCTCTCCCGCGTCCCGGCGCAGCTCGGACAATGAGCCGAGCGACCCATGTAGCGACGGGCCCCGGGTGTCGATCTCCCTGGTGACACACCAGCCGCCCCCGGAACCCACCCGGGAGCATCCCTTCAGGAGCACCACCACCATGATCAGCACCTACGAGTTCCTCGCCAGCTGGCTGCGGGCCCGCTTCAGCGATTCCGACCGGGGCGCCGCCCTCGTCGAGTACGCGCTGCTCGTCGCCCTCATCGCCGTGGCGTGCATCGTCGCCATCCGCACCCTCGGTGAGGAGTCGGAGAAGAGCTTCAGCAAGACCGGCTCCGCCATCGCCGGCGCCTGACACCGCTACCGAGCACGTGGAGGAGGGACGGGTTCGCCCGTCCCTCCTCCGCGTCCGCCCACGGGTCGCGGGCGCGTGACCACACGGACGGCGAAGGGGCCATGTGGCCCATGTACCGGCCGAACGGCGGTGCCGATACTCGTTGAGACACACCAACCGCACCCGGGTCACCGGGAGCACCATCAAGGAGCACCCGAACCCGATGATCAGCACCTACGAGTTCCTCACCAACTGGCTCCGTGCCCGCTTCAGCGATTCCGACCGGGGCGCCGCCCTCGTCGAGTACGCGCTGCTCGTCGCCCTCATCGCGGTGGCCTGCATCGTCGCCATCCGCACCCTGGGCCAGGAGTCCGAGAAGAGCTTCAGCAAGACCGGCTCCGCCATCGCCGGCGCCTGACACCGCTACCGCCAGCACAACGGGGGAGGGACGGGTTCGCCCGTCCCTCCCCCGCGCGGCTAGCAGGAGCCGAGGTCGCCGCCGATGTTGGCGCCGATCCGGCAGAGCAGGACCCAGTCGTCGTCCTCGTCGAAGAGCAGGCGCCACTCGGGATCGCCGCCGAGGATCGTCGCCAGCGGCTGGTCGCGCTCCCAGAGCACCAGGTCGATGCGGTGGCGGGCGAGCGCGGCCCGGGCCTCCGGGCGGCCGCGCACGAGGTCGAGCACGTCGTCCGTGAGCCGCTCGGGGAACATGTCGAAGCGGTCGTCGTAGAACACCCGTCGCCCCGGCCCGTCCCGCAGCTCGAGCAGGTTGCCCACCACGTCCGGCGCGGCGAGGCGCACCTCGGCGAGCTCGACGTGGTGGTCCTCGAGGTGGTCGAGGGCCATCGTCGGATAGCCCTCGATCGAGTAGCCCGGCTCCCCGAGCTGGACGACCGTGACGCCCAGGACTGCGACGACGCCGACCGCGCCGACGAGCGAGGCCATCCGGTCCCGGACGTCGGACCGGATGCCGCCCACGTCGGCCCAGGCGTCGGCCAGGAGCGGCACCAGCACGATCGAGGCGACCGTGATGTTGCGGGAGCCGAGCAGCGCGGCAGCCAGGAACACGCCCAGCACGAGGCCGTGCCGGTAGCGGGGCCGGCGCACGAGCGCCACCACCGCGACGAGGGCCTCGAGGAGGAAGAGCCGCTCGCCCACGGAGCGGAAGGCGGGAGCCTGCCACTCGATCACGTGGCGGAGCACGTCCTGCTTCTGCAGCAGCTCCACCGGGAAGAGCAGCAGCTCGGGTCCGAGCGGGTTGACCGCGCCGAGGAGCACCCCGACCAGCAGCCAGCGCAGGCAGCGGGACTCCACCTCCGAGAGGTCTCGGTCGAGCCGCCGGCCCACCAGCACCACGACCAGGTAGACGAGTCCGAGGGGGAACGAGCCGTGGGTGTTCACCCAGAGCCAGCCCACCGGGACGAGCCAGCGGGGGTCGAAGGCGCCCTGCGCGGCGAGCACGGTCAGCCCGAGGAAGAGCAGTCCGAAGAGGAGCGGCCGCTGTGACCACTGGCTGGCCCCGATCCCCAGGCACACGGCGGCGATCGCCACCCGCACGATGAGGCCCTTGGCCGGCTTCGTGAGGCGCCACACGACGAGGAACACCCCGGCGGTGAGCAGGCCCATGAGGAGCCGCACCCCGTCGGAGCCGGCCAGGTCGTCGACGGCGCCGTAGAGCGCGGAGGCCAGCCAGCTCTGGACCACCCAGTCCGTGCCCTGGGCGGTGAACGTGTAGATGTCCGAGCGCGGGATGTGGCCCGTGTCGACGATCACCCGGCCCGTGGCCAGGTGGGTGAAGAACGAGTTGTCCGACAGGCTCTGCAGGCCGATCGCCATGGCGATCGCGGCAAGGCAGAGCCCGACGGCCGAGCCGAGGCTCGGGCGCGCCGGGCGCCGGAGGCGCTGGACCGCTACGGCTCCTGCTCGGGGTCGGCCGGCTC
>DATFFY010000094.1:0-7492 GCA_035249805.1 Acidimicrobiales bacterium
CCTCGAGCCGGGCACGCTCCTCGCCGCCTACCGCAGCGGGCTGTTCCCGATGCCCGTGGACGGCCATCACGGCGGGCCGATGGGCTGGTGGTCGCCCGACCCGCGCGGCGTCATCCCGCTGGACGGCCTGCAGGTGAGCCGGTCGCTGCGGGCGGCCCGCCGCCGCTTCGAGGTGCGTGTCGACACGACCTTCGCCGAGGTGATGGCGGCGTGCGCCGAGCCCCGCCGCCCGGGGGCGTGGATCACCGACGAGGTCGCTGCCGCGTACACGCGGCTGCACGACCTGGGCTGGGCCCACAGCGTCGAGGCGTGGGACGACGAGGGCCTGGCCGGCGGGCTGTACGGCGTCGCCGTCGATGGCCTCTTCGCCGGCGAGTCGATGTTCCACCACCGCCGCGACGCCTCGAAGGTGGCCCTCATGGCCCTCGTCGAGCTGCTTCGGGAGGACGCCGACGAGCGGCGGCTGCTCGACGTGCAGTGGGCCACGGACCACCTGCGCACGCTCGGCGCGGTCGAGGTCCCGCGCTCCCGCTACCTCGAGCTCCTGGCCGACGCCCGGCAAGCCCCGCTCCCGCCCCGCTGGGCCTGACCCGACGATTTCTGGCCCGACCTCACCACAGCGGGATGTGGTGGCGCCGGGCCAGAACTCGTCGAGGTTGGCCCGGATCGGCGGCGCGGGGGGAGAATGGGGCCATGGCGTCGCCGCACCTGGAGCAGCCGGACCGCCCCTGGATGATCCGGACGTACTCCGGGCACTCCACGGCCAAGGCGAGCAACGAGCTGTACCGGAGCAACCTCGCCAAGGGGCAGACGGGCCTGTCGATCGCCTTCGACCTGCCCACGCAGACCGGGTACGACCCCGACCACGTGCTGGCGAGGGGCGAGGTCGGCAAGGTCGGCGTCCCCGTGGTCCACCTCGGCCACATGCGGGAGCTGCTCGACGGCATCCCGCAGGGCGAGATGAACACGTCGATGACGATCAACGCGACGGCGGCGTGGCTGCTCGGCCTCTACGTCGCCAACGCGCAGGACCACGGCGTGGCGTCGAAGGACCTCCGTGGCACGACGCAGAACGACATCGTCAAGGAGTACCTGTCGCGCGGCACCTACATCTTCCCGCCGCTGCCGTCGCGCCGCCTGATCGTCGACATGACCGCGTTCTGCGCGGAGCACGTGCCGCTGTGGAACCCGATGAACGTCTGCAGCTACCACCTGCAGGAGGCGGGGGCCACGCCGACCCAGGAGCTCGCCTACAGCCTCGCCACCGCCATCGGCGTCCTCGACGCGGTCAAGGAGTCCGGCCAGGTCGGCGACGACCGCTTTCCGCAGGTGTTCGCGTCGATCAGCTTCTTCGTGAACAGCGGCATCCGGTTCGTGGAGGAGACCGCGAAGATGCGGGCGTTCACCCAGCTGTGGGACCGCATCGGGCTCGAGCGCTACGGCGTCACCGATCCGAAGGCCCGCCGCTTCCGCTACGGCGTGCAGGTGAACAGCCTCGGCCTCACCGAGGCGCAGCCCGAGAACAACGTGCAGCGGATCGTCCTCGAGATGCTCGGCGTCACGCTGTCCCGGGACGCACGGGCCCGCTCCATCCAGCTCCCGGCCTGGAACGAGGCGCTCGGCCTGCCCCGGCCGTGGGATCAGCAGTGGGCCCTGCGCATGCAGCAGGTCCTGGCCTACGAGACCGATCTCCTCGAGTACCCCGACCTCTTCGAGGGCTCGAAGGTGGTGGAGGGCCTCACCACCGAGCTGGCCGATGCCGCGTGGGCCGAGCTCGAGGACGTGCTCGCCCTCGGCGGCGCCTTCGAGGCCATCGAGGAGCTCAAGGGCCGGTTGGTCGCCAGCCACGCCGAGCGGGTCCGCCGCATCGAGTCCGGCGACCTCACCGTCGTCGGCGTGAACCGCTTCACCGAGGCCGTCCCCTCGCCACTCGAGGGAGAGGGTTCGATCCTGAAGGTGGACCCCGCCGTCGAGGCCGAGACGGTCGCCGGCGTCGAGCGGTGGCGGGCCGAGCGCGACGACGTCTCCGTGAAGCGCGCCCTGGAAGAGCTGCGTCGGGTGGCCGGCACCAGCGAGAACCTCATGCCCGCCACGATCGAGCTCGCCCACGCCGGGGGCACCACCGGCGAGTGGGCCGGCGTGCTCCGCGAGGTCTTCGGCGAGTACCGCGCGCCGACGGGCGTGGCCGCGGCCGCCGCGGTGGGTGGTGGCAGCCAGGGCCTGCGCGACCTGGCGGAGCGCGTGAAGGCGCTGCCGGGAGGCCCGCCCCGCCTGCTCGTCGCCAAGCCCGGCCTCGACGGCCACAGCAACGGGGCCGAGCAGATCGCCGTGGCCGGCCGCGACGCCGGCCTCGAGGTGATCTACCAGGGCATCCGCCTCACCCCCGAGCAGATCGCGTCGGTCGCGGTCGACGAGGACGTCGACGTCATCGGCCTGTCGATCCTGTCCGGGAGCCACCTCGAGCTCGTGCCCGAGGTCGTGCGCCTCGCCCGTGCGAAGGGCGTGACGGCGCCGATCATCGCCGGCGGGATCATCCCCGAGGACGACCGCCCCCGCCTGCTCGCGGCCGACGTCGCCGCGGTCTACACGCCGAAGGACTTCGAGCTCACCCGGATCATGGCGGAGATCGTCGACCTCGCCGTCGCCCGCCGCGCCCGCTAGGGCGGCCCCTGAACGAACTCGTCGAGGAAGTACAGCGTTTTCGCGGTACTTCCTCGACGGGTTCGCGCCGTCCGCAGCGACCTAACGAGGTCATCCCACGACGAGCGGCGCTGTGCCGGGCGTCGATGATCCGTCGAACGACCGTGTCGCGGCGCAGCCACACCTCCTCGTCATCGATCTCGACCACCTCGAAGCCGGCCTCTCGCAGCCGCCGGACGCGCGCTCTGTCAGACGCACGGTCGGTGAGACTCGTGTGGAATCGCTCGCTCTGGATCTCGACGATCAGCGGAAGACGACGATCACGGAAGTCGACCCGACCGATCCATCCGGCTTCATCACTCGTGTCGACTTGGCGCTCCATCGGCGGCAGGCCCGCGCTGACCAGGATCTGCTCGAACCGCGACTCGAGTCCGCTCGCCGGCGGTCGGTAGGTGCGTGGCCGGTCCGCGAGGACCTGCCGCATCGTCCGGATGCCCGGACGGCCTCGCTGGGCGAGGTCGTCAAGCATGTCGTGCAACGTGGCTCCGCTGACCAGGCGAAGGGACCAAGCGGAGTCCGTGAGCCGCGCCATCCGCTCGACCCACCACGGAAGCTCAGCACCTCTTCGCTGGGTCCCGGCGATGTCAAAGAGCGCCCGCGCCGGCGTGACCACCCGGACGCCGTCGAGCACACGGATGTGGTGGTCTGGAAGGAGGCACGGATCGTGTCGGACGTCGCCGCGGGCTGGTCGGGCCGCCCTTCCGCGATCACGCGCGACCTCGAATGGCTCGAGCGGAAGCCCAGGGAGGCCCCACCAGGCTCCCGCGCTGCGTCCGGAGAGAGCGGCCCGGCTTCCGGAGTCGAGCACCTTCAGCGCAGCTCGCTGTTGCGTCGTCGGGGGCGCACCGACGAGTCGCACCACCCGGGGCGTGAGCCGCTGCCATCGACGTCCGTCGATCAGTCTGAGCCGCTGATCTCGCGTGTACCCGAGGTCGACCGCCTGCTCGACGCCGACGAGCCCGTGCTGCTCAGCCGCCAGCAGGCGGAGCGGTCCATCGTCGATCACGATCCGTCACGATCGCAGCGACGTGTGACACCTACGCCGCGGACCCGCCACCCCATAGAACCTGTCGAGGACGTACCGCGCGAACGCTGTACTTCCTCGACGGGTTCGCAGGGGTCAGGCGGGGAGGGACTCGAGGAACGCCGCGATCGCGGCGTTGACCTCGGCAGGGTGGGTGAGGTTGGCGGCGTGCGTGCCGCCCTCGATCCACGTCACGCCGTCACAGCCGGTGAGGCCCGCCGCCAGGCGCTCCGCCTTCTCGCCGGCGATCGCTCCGTCCTCGGTGCCGTGGACGACGAGCGCGGGCGCGGTGATCTCGCCCAGTCGTTCCGTCAGGTCGTCCCGGGTCAGCAGCGTGCGGCCCGGCTGCCCCAGCGACTCCTTCCGGCGGCCCTCCCACGTGGCGATCCACTGCTTCGAGAGCTCCGGCTCACCGAGGATCAGGCCCGCGATCACGCCGGCCAGGTCCTCGTGGGGCCCGTTGGCGACCCAGTCGTAGATCATGCCCTGGTACAGCGGCACCACCTCCGGATCCTCGGGACCGGCCTGCGTGTCCAGCAGCACCAGCCCGCGCACCCGCTCCGGAGCGGTGAGCGCGACGCGCTGCGACACGAACCCGCCCTGGGACATGCCGCCGACCACGGCCCGATCGATGCCGAGGTGGTCCATCAGCGTGAGGCAGTCGGCCGCGGAGTCCCAGTAGGTGAAGGGCCGGCGCTCGTCGTACTCGGTCTCGCCGAACCCGCGCTCGTCCCACGTCACCATCCGGTACCGATCGCGCAGGGCGGCCACCTGCGGCTCGAACATCGACCGGTCCATCAGGAAGCCGTGGGCCAGCACGACCGCCGGGCCGTCGCCGCCCGTGTCGTCGTACGCGATCCGAGCCGCCCCCACGTCCGCCACCGCCATGGTGCCGGAGGTTAGGTGGGTTCGTCCCAGCGCGCCGGGTCGTCGGCGCCGAGGGCGCGGCCGGCCCAGCGCACCTCGCCGGGGGTGGCCGACAGGCGCGCGATCAGGCCCTGCATCGCCACGCCGTCGACGTCCACCACCGACCGCCGCGCCTGGTAGTGCGGATCGGCCAGGACGTCGGCCATGTCGTAGCAGGGGGCGGCGGCGGCCTCGGCCCGCTCGAAGGCGTCGAGCACCTCGTCGAGCGTGCGCTCCCCGCACCACTCGGCCATCCGGGCGTCCACCTCGTCGCGCGCGGCGATGCGCCCGTTGAAGGTGCGCAGGTCGTCGCGGTCGCCGAGGCCGATGAGCTGCATCACGCGCCCCGCCACGGACTCGGCCGACGTCGAGACGGCCACCCACCGGCCGTCCTTGCAGCGCCAGGTCCCGCGTGGCACCGAGTACGGGATGCCGGAGCCGAGGCGGGGCTGCAGGTAGCCCGTCGACACGTAGGCGGACGCGAGCGGTCCCATGCACTGGAACAGCGACTCGAGCAGGTTCACGTCGACGACCTGCCCGACGCCGGACCACAGGGCGACCATCGTGGCGAAGGCGCCCACCAGCGCGGTGACCTCGTCAGTGAGCGCGATCGGGGGCAGCAGCGGGCCGCCGTCGGGCTCGCCGTTCAGCGCCGCGAACCCGGACATCGCCTCCGCGATCGTGGCGAAGCCGGCCCGACCCGCGTACGGACCGTCCTGCCCGAAGCCGGTGACCCGGAGGATCACGAGCTTCGGGTTGCGGGTCAGCAGCTCGTCGGGTCCGAGGCCGAGGCGCTCCAGGGTCCCGGGGCGGAAGTTCTCGACCAGCACGTGCGCGTCCTCGACGAGGTCGAGCAGGAGCGCCCGGCCCTCGTCGGCCTTCAGGTCGATCGTCACGCACCGCTTGTTGCGGGCCACGATCTTCCAGTAGAAGGCCACGCCGTCGCGCGGGTCCGGGGTGCCCATGCCACGGGTGCTGTCGCCGGCGCCGGGCCGTTCCACCTTCAGGACGTCGGCGCCGTAGTCGGCCAGGTAGCGGGCCGCGCCGGGCCCGGCGATGACCGTGGCCAGATCGAGCACGCGGATGTCCTGCAGCGGGCCGACCCGCGGCGGCGCAGACATGGTCACGGGACCATCGCGAAGCAGCGGTCCTCGAGCCGGCCGAGCGCGTACTCCGCGTAGGTGCCGTCGTACATGTGGCGCGTCTGCTCCGTCCACGCCAGCGCGTCGGGCGTCGAGATGCGGCGGTGGACCTGCAGCACACCTCCCTCGAACACGCGGTACTCGGCCCACGTGCCGGGGTAGTCCTTCACGCACGCCACCTCGACCCAGGGCCGATCGCCGGTGGTGCGGATGCGGCGCACGCGGTTCCGGTGCGTGTGGCCGGCGAAGTACCCGAGGATGCCGGGGCGGCGGGCGACCACCTCGACGAGCGCCTCGGACGGCGCGGGCAGGATGCCGAAGTACGTCTCGGGCCGGCGGTTGGAGTCGGGGCTCCAGACGTGGTGGTGCCCGAGCACGATGACCGGCCGGTCGGCGGTCGCGGCGAGATCGTCGAGCCACTCGAGCTGGTCGTCGGTGACCCGCCCGGGGGTGTGGAGCGGGTCGGTGGTGTCGAGCACGGCCAGCGTGACCCCCGGCAGGTCGACCCGCTGCGTGGGCTCGGCCGCGTAGCTGCCGCCGTGGTAGCCGTCGTGGTTGCCTCGCACGTGCACGAGGCGCTCGCCGAAGGCGGGCTGGTACGCGGCCAGGAACTGCGCGTACTCGTCGTCGGTGCCGTTGCAGGTGAGGTCGCCCTTGACCACCACGACGTCGGGCTCGATCGCGGCCATCTCGGCGATGGCGCCCCGGTTCATCACCTCGGGGTACGGGGGGGCGCCCGGCTCGGACCGGAAGACCGGACCGGTCTCGAGGCCGTCCAGCACGCCGCACACCTCCTCGCCGAAGTGCACGTCGTTGACGGTCGCGAAGGTGGCCAGGCGCTCGCCGAGGTCCGGCAGGGTGCGGAACGCGAAGCCCTCGAGCTCGTGCTCGGCGCCCTTCGCCAGGCCCTCGTAGCGACGCACCTCGGCGCCGTCGTGGACCACCGCCTCGTCGTCGGCGACGGTCGTGAGCTCGGCGCTCACTGGGGATCGCGGACGACGACGGTCGTGATGATCTTGTCGTGCCAGGTCTGCTTGCGCTTGTCCCACGCGGCCCACAGGAACCCGATGCCGAGCACGTAGGCCGACAACGTGCCGGCCACGATCTCGCGGCCGAAGGCCCGGCCCCCGCCGATGGGCTCGCCGGTGTTCGCGTCGACCAGGCGCATGCCGAGGGCCTGCTTGCCCCACGTCTTCCCGGTGCGCCCGAGCTTGCGGTACCACCACACGAGGAACAGCACGTAGGGCACGATGCCCACCGCACCGGCGGCCAGCGCCACCGCAGAGGCGCCGTCCGTGATCTCCTCGCAGAGCGCGTTGTCCTCCAGCCCGAGGTCCTCCACCGTGTCGTCGTCGACGACGTCGCCCTCGAGGTCGACGTAGCAGGGGACGATCTCGGTGTCGCCCGTCTCGAAGAGGATGATCATCGGCAGGAGGCAGACCAGCACCACCAGGCCGAGGCCGATCGTGTCCACGACCCGCCCGCCGAAGCGGCGCCACCAGCCTGCGTAGGTCCCGAGCGGGTCGGTGGCGGGAGGCGGCGGCGGATGGCCCTCGCGGTACTCGTGCGGTGGCGGGGGCGGAAGGGACGACTCGTCGCTCACGCCGCGAGGGTACGTCGCTACCAGGGACGGTCGCGGCGGACCGGGATGGGCTTCGACCACCACCGCCCGGCGAACCGCCACCTCGGCGGCGGGGGCGGCTCGGCCCGGCCACCGGCG
>DATFFY010000095.1:0-2658 GCA_035249805.1 Acidimicrobiales bacterium
ATCGGGGAAGGCATGCGCCGGAATCGTGCCGGCCGCGACGGTGGACGGTCCGTAGCCCTCAGCGAGGCGGTTCAGCAGGCCGATCCCGACCGTGAGCGTCAACTGCTGACAGGCGATGGCGTTGACCAGGCATTCGAACACACTCGGGAAGCGCGGTGGCTTGAGGCCTTGGAAGCGTTCCGCCAAGGGGCGCAGGTGCCGGTCGCCGACCGCTCGGCGGTAGAAGTCGTGCAGGTCGACGTCGAGCCCCAACATCCGCTGGAGGATCGCCGTGACCTCGGCCCGGACTCCGGGCAAGCCCCGCTCCGCGGCGACCAGGACCTCGAGTCGGGGCGCATCGCATGGCCCGACCTGTCGAACCACGATTTCGGCGACGCCCCCGCTCAGCCGCATGGCGCGGCGGTATGCGCCACCGTCCCAGCGGTCGACGGCATTGTGCGGCCTGCGCCGCAACGCCCAGGCGGTCAGGTCGAGGCGGAACGGCGGAAGCGGCTCCAGGGTGAAGTCTCGAACGATGCGCAATTCGATTCAAACCCATCTCTCAGGGCCGACGAAGACGACGATGCCGCCCCCGGTTCGGGTCAGAGGAGCCCGAGCTGGAGACGGGCGGCCTCGGACATGCGCTGGAGCGTCCACGGCGGGTCCCAGACGAGGTTGACCACGACCTCGTCGACGCCGGCTACGGCGAGGACGGCCCGCTCGGCGTCGGCCCGCAGCACGTCGCCCATCCCGCAGCCCGGTGCGGTCATGGTCATGTCGATCTCGATCCGGCGGATCGACAGGGGCCCCTCGACCTCCTCGCACCGGTAGACGAGACCGAGGTCGACGACGCTGACGGGAATCTCGGGGTCGTAGACCTCCGCCAGCGCGTCGAGGACCCGGCCGATCTGGAAGGGCTGCCCGTCGTCGGCGACCGGATGGCTCTCACCGGCGATCTCGAGCCCGAGCGCGTCGGCGTCGGCCGCGTCGATCCGCAGCAGCGGACCGCGCTCGGTGCGGACGGTGATGCTGCCTCCGAGTTGCTGGGTGACCTGCACCTCGTTGCCGGCACGGAGGAGCACCCACTCCCCGGCCGGCACGGTGGTCGCCATGCAATCCCGGATGACGGCGATGGTTTCGAACCGTCCGGTCATTCCCTCACTCCTGTGCCTGGACGGTGGCCGCGACGAGTTCCCGCAGGGACCCGGGGCCGATCCGGGCGATGACCTCGTCGGCGAAGGCGGCGATCAGCATCGCCCGGGCCTCGGCCAGAGGAACGCCCCGGCTGCGCAGATAGAAGAGGGCGTCCTCGTCGAGGCGGCCGACGGTGCCCCCGTGGGTGCAGCGGACGTCGTCGGCGAAGATCTCGAGCCAGGGCCGGGTGTCGGCCTGGGCGGTGGACGAGAGCAGCAGGTTGTGGTTGGACTGGTCGGCATCCGTGGCCACCGTCCCGGACCGGACGATGATGCGGCCGCCGAACGAACCGCGGGCGTGGCCGTCGACGATGCCCTTGAACCGCTGCCTGCTCGTGCAGGCCGAGGCCGCATGGTCGACGGTGACGACGTGGTCGTGACGCTGGTGGCCCCGCGGGACGTACAGGCCGTCCAGCGCGGTGCGGGCCTCACGACCATCCAGAACGACGTCCAGGGTCAGCCGGGCGATGTCGGCGCCGGTCATGACCGACACGGCCCGCACCTCCGATCCGGCCGCCTGGCGAATACGGGTGCGGCCGAGGTGGGTGACGCCGGGCGCCTCCTGCTGGATCCGGTGGTAGGCGACGACGGCGCCGTCGCCTACGTGCACGGTGGAGGAAGCGTTGGTCACCTGCGCACCGGGGAGACCGGCGTACGTTTCGATGACGGTGATCCGGCTCCCCGCGGCGGCGTGCACGATGGTACGGGGATGGACCGCCGTCGTGCCGCCGCCGGGGGCTCCGAGGTGGACGACGTGGAGGGGGAAATCCAGCCGTGCGCCAGGCGGCGCGGCCACGACCGCGGCTTCGCTGCCGGCCAGACGGTTGAGGGCGTCGAACCCGTCGAGCGGATCGCCGCCGGGTGTCCCGAGCATCGCCGGCACTCCGGACGCCTCCGCGAGCGGACCGAGTGAGAACCCTGGCGGAAGGGGGCGGTCATCGGACAGTTGCGGAACGTGCACGCCGTTGACGAAGACGATGCGCCGGCCGCCGTGGTCACCGGCCAGCCCGTCGACGGCCGACCGATCGAGGTGGCCGGCCGGAGCGGCAGGGACGGCAACGGCCAGAGTGGCGAGGATCTCGTCAATCGGGGTGTAGTGCCACGCCTCGTCCCGGCCGTGCGGGAAGCCGTGGTCCGCCAACCAGGCCCGGGCCCGACCGGCCGCCTCGTCAACAGGGCCGGCGCCGACGCCGGCGACCAGACGCTCCACGATCGTGTCGGTGGGGGTCATCGCACCGGGGCGCCGGATCGCCCGCCGTAGCCGGCGGCGTCGAGTTCGAGCGCGAGCTCGTAGTCGCCGGACCGCACGATGCGGCCCCCGCTGAGTACGTGGACCCGGTCCGGACGGAGCTGCTCCAACAGCCGGGAGTAGTGGGTGATGACGAGCATGGCCCGGTCGGGACGGCGCAGGCGCTCGACACCTTCCGCCACGGCCCGGAGGGCGTCGATGTCGAGCCCCGAGTCGGTCTCGTCGAGGATGGCGAGC
>DATFFY010000096.1:0-21034 GCA_035249805.1 Acidimicrobiales bacterium
CTTCGACGCCCACGGCGACGCCCCCGCTGGCCCCGCCGGATCCTCCCGAGCCGCCCGATCCGCCACCACCGGTGCCGCTGTTGGCGGCGTCACGAGCCGCCGAGGTCTCCTCCTCGGACAGGCGGGCGCCGCACGCGGTGGTGGCGAGCAGCCCGAGCACGAGGAGCAGGACGAGGGTGACGCTGGGTCGCCGCTGTCGTCGTGCTGTCACCCCGTCTGGCCCCCCTGGCATGTGCCCGCGCCGACTGTGGAATGCCCCGCCCACGAATCTGACACTGTATCAGATTCGATGGTAGAACCCCGGCGGATGGAGCTTGCTTACACCCCGGAGCAGGAGCAGCTGCGTCGCGAGCTCCGGTCGTACTTCGCGGAGCTGATGACCCCCGAGGTCGAGGCCGAGTGCGCGGCGGGGGAGACCGGCGGGCCCGCGTGCCTCGAGGCCGTGCGCAAGATGGGCCGCGACGGTTGGCTCGGGATCGGGTGGCCGACCGCGTACGGCGGGCAGGGCCGCACCGAGATCGAGCAGTTCATCTTCTTCGACGAGGCGTGGCGGGCCAACGCCCCCATCCCGTTCCTCACGATCAACACCGTGGGCCGCACGATCATGGAGTACGGCTCGGAGGAGCAGAAGCGGGCCTTCCTCCCGAAGATCCTCGCCGGCGAGCTGCACTTCTCGATCGGCTACACGGAGCCGTCCGCCGGCACCGACCTCGCGTCGCTGACCACGCGGGCCGAGAAGGACGGCGACCAGTGGGTGATCAACGGCCAGAAGATCTACACGTCCCTGGCCAGCTATGCCGACTACATCTGGCTGGCGGCGCGGACCGATCCCGACGCGCCGAAGCACCGCGGCATCTCGATCTTCCTCGTGCCCACCTCGGATCCCGGGTTCTCCTGCTCGAAGATCGCGACGATGGTGAACGCCAGCACGTACAACACCTTCTACGACGACGTGCGGGTGGGCGACGACGCCGTCGTCTACGGCGTGAACCGGGGCTGGGACCTCATCGTCAACCAGCTCAACTACGAGCGGATGTCCCTGGGACCGCCCGGCATGGTGGAGCGGATCTTCGAGGAGGTGCTGGCCTGGGCGCAGGCCACGAAGCTGCCCGACGGCCGCCGCGTCGCGGACCAGGAGTGGGTGCAGCTCAACCTCGCCCGGGTCCACGCCAAGCTCGAGTTCATCAAGCTCATCAACTGGAAGGTCGCCGCCGCGGTCTCCTCCGGAGGCACCGCCAACCCCGCCGACGCGAGCGCCACGAAGGTGTTCGCCACCGAGTTCTACACGGAGGCGTACCGGCTGCTGATGGAGATCATCGGGCCGACCGCGTACCTGAACCGCGAGTCGCCGGGCGCCGTGCTGGCCGGCCGCCTCGAGCGGGCCTTCCAGGGCTGCCTGATCCTGACCTTCGGCGGCGGCGTCAACGAGGTCCAGCGCGACCTCATCGCCCTGTTCGGCGCCGGCCTGCCCCGGGTGCCCAGGAGCTGACGTGGACTTCACCCTCTCCGACGAGCAGCAGGCCATCGCCGAGCTGAGCCACCGGATCCTCTCGGAGCAGTTGCCGCCGGAGCGCCTCCGGGAGCTGGAGCAGGACCCGCGCTGGTACGCGCGGGACGTGTGGGCCGAGCTGGCCAAGGCCGACCTGCTCGGCATCGCGCTGCCGGAGGCCGACGGCGGCGGGGGCTACGGCCTGCTCGAGGCGTGCCTCGTCGCCGAGCAGGTGGGCCGCACCGTCGCCCCGCTCCCGTACCTCTCCTGCATCGTGGGCGGCGCCCTCCCGCTGGCCCGGTTCGGCACGCAGGCGCAGCGGGCCCGCTTCCTGCCCGGCGTGATCGACGGGTCGGTCACGTTGACCGTGGCCCTCCACGAGCGCGACGAGGTGGAGACCCCGGTGCTGCCCACGACGGTCGGCGCGCAGGACCCGGCCGGCTGGCGGCTCGACGGCGAGAAGGTGCTCGTGCCCGGCGCCGAGCAGGCGGCCGCGATCCTGGTGCCGGCCCGCACCGGCGACGAGCGGGTCACGGTGTTCCTCGTCGCTCCCGACGCGCCTGGCGTCACCCTGGCCCCCGAGGTCGCGGTGTCCGGCGAACCGCAGGCCACGGTCCACCTCGACGGCGTCGTGGTCGCCGCGGACGACGTGCTGGGCGAGGTCGACGGCGGGCAGCAGGTGGTCCAGTGGGTCCGGGACCGGATGCTCGCGGCGATCTGCGCCACGCAGACCGGTGTGTGCGAGGAGGCGCTGGCCATCACGAGCCGCTACGTCTGCGAGCGCGAGCAGTTCGGCACGAAGCTCGGCACCTTCCAGGCCGTCGGCCACCGCATCGCCGACGCGTACATCGACACCGAGGCCATCCGCCTCACCGCGCTGCAGGCGGTCTGGCGCCTCGACCGCGACCTGCCGGCGGCCGAGGAGCTGATGGTGGCCAAGTTCTGGGCGGCGGAGGGCGGGCAGCGCGTCGTGCACGCGGCGCAGCACCTGCACGGCGGCATCGGGGTCGACCTCGACTACCCGATCCACCGCTACTTCCGGTGGGCCAAGGTGCTCGAGCTCACGCTCGGCGGGGCCACCCCGTCGCTGCTGCGCCTGGGGGCTAGGTTGGCGAGCCAGCCCGTCGGCCTGCGCTGACCGGCAGGGTGGGGACCGGGGGGAGATCAGCGGCCGTGACCGATCAGCAGCACACCGCGTTGCTCGAGGTGCGGGGCGCCACCGTGCGCTTCGGCGGCCACATCGCCGTGCGCGAGGTCGACCTGGAGGTGCACGCCGGCACGATCACCGGCCTCATCGGCCCCAACGGCGCGGGCAAGACGACCACCTTCAACGTCATCACCGGCCTGCAGGACACGGTGAGCGGGCGGGTGCTGCTGTCCGGCGTGGACCTGACGGGGTCCAAGGCCCACGTGCGGGCCCGGCGGGGGATCGCCCGCACGTTCCAGCGCCTCGAGGTGTTCGGCTCGCTGACGGCTCGCGAGAACATCCTCACCGCGGCCGAGATCCGCCGGTCGTGGTCCAAGGACCGGGCCGGCAGCAACCCGCACGCCGAGACCGAGCGGCTGCTCGACCTGGTCGGCATCCGCGCCGTGGCCGACGAGCGGGTCGACTCGATGCCGACGGGCCTCGCCCGCCTCGTGGAGCTGGGCCGCGCGCTGGCCACCCGGCCGAAGGTGCTGCTCCTCGACGAGCCGGCCTCCGGTCTCGACGAGGCCGAGTCCGATGCCTTCGCCGAGCTGCTCGTGGAGCTGGCGGCCGAGGGCATGGGCATCCTGCTCGTGGAGCACGACGTGCACCTCGTGATGCGGGTCTGCTCGATGATCTACGTGCTCGACTTCGGCGCCATCCTCGCCCAGGGCACCCCGGAGGAGATCCAGCAGAACCAGTCGGTCCTCGACGCCTACCTCGGCTCGGCCGTGGAGACGTGATGGCCGCGCCGCTGGAGGAGCAACCGGACCAGCCGATGCTCGAGCTGCGCGGGATCCGCGCCGCGTACGGGCGCATCGAGGTCCTGCACGGCGTGGACCTGGCGGTGCCGCGCGGCGCGGTGGTGGCCCTGCTCGGGCCGAACGGCGGCGGCAAGACCACCACGCTCAAGGTGGCCAGCGGCCAGGTGAGCCCGACCGCGGGCTGCCTGCACATCGGGGGACGCCACGTGAACGGCGTCGCCCCCGACGCGCTGGCCCGCATCGGCGTGTGCACGATCCCCGAGGGGCGCGGCATCTTCCCGAACCTCACGGTCCGCGAGAACCTGCGGATGGTCACGTTCGCCGGCGTGCGACAGGCGGAGGTCGAGGCGAAGGCCTACGCCCGGTTCCCCCGACTGGGGGAGCGGCGCAACCAGCTCGCGGGCACGATGTCCGGCGGCGAGCAGCAGATGCTCGCGATGGCCCGCGGCCTGGCCGTGGAGCCGTCGCTGCTCTTCCTCGACGAGCTGTCGATGGGTCTCGCCCCGCTGATCGTCGAGGAGCTGTACGAGATCGTCGGCCACATCGCGAAGAGCGGCGTGTCGATCCTCGTGGTCGAGCAGTTCGCCCGCACGGTGCTCGGCGTGGCCGACCTCGCCGTGATCATGCTCCACGGCACGGTCACCGCGATCGGCACCCCCGAGGAGATCGCCCCCGAGCTCGAAGCCGCCTACCTCGGCGGCTGAGCCGGAGCGGCGGCACGCTCACCCAGCCCAGCGGAACTGGGGTCTGATGTGCCGCTGAAACCGGGCACTTCAGGCGCCAGTTCGCCCGCGCGGTGCCCCGACGGTGGGCGGGCGCGACGGAGGCGCTCCCCATCGCGAGGAGCGCCTCCGGGACCAGCGATGCGGTTGCGGGTCAGTCCCGCGGGGCGATGGTCTTCAGCTCGATGTAGTGCTCGAGGCCTTCCTTGCCGAACTCGCGGCCGATGCCGGAGGCCTTGAACCCGCCGAACGGGGCGACGAAGTCCATCGTGTACTGGTTGATGCCGTAGGTGCCGGTGCGGACGCGGCGGGCGACGTCCATGCCGACCTCGGCGTCGCCGGTCCAGACCGAGCCGGCCAGGCCGAACTCGCTGTCGTTGGCGATGCGCACGGCGTCGTCGACGTCGTCGAACGGGATCACGGAGATGACCGGGCCGAAGATCTCCTCCTGCGCGATCCGCATGTCGTTGGAGACGTCGGCGAACACCGTCGGCTGGACGTACCAGCCCTTCTCCAGGCCGGCCGGGCGGCCGTTGCCGCCGACGACGACCTTCGCCCCCTCCTCCTGGCCCAGCGCGATGTACTTGTCGACCCGCTCCTGCTGGCGCTCGGCCACGAGCGGGCCGATCTCGGTGGTGGGGTCGTTCGGGTCGCCGACCTGCATGGTCTTCACCATCTCCGCCAGCGCGCCGACCACGTTGTCGTAGTTCGAGCGGGAGGCGAGGATGCGGGTCTGCGCGACGCAGGCCTGGCCGTTGTTCATGAACGACGCCATGCGGAGGCCGTTGACGGTGTCCTCGAGGTTGGCGTCGTCGAGCACGATGGCGGCCGACTTGCCGCCGAGCTCGAGGCTCACGCGCTTGAGCTGCTCGCCGCAGATCGCCGCGATCGCGCGGCCGGCGGCGGTGGACCCGGTGAACGCGATCTTGTCGACGCCGCGGTGGCGGACCAGGTGCTCGCCCACCTCGCGGCCGGCGGGGATCACGCTCACGACGCCCTTCGGGATGCCGGCCTCCTCGAGGAGCTCGGCCATGAGGTAGGCGTCGAGCGGGGTCTCGGGCGAGGGCTTGATGACGATCGTGCAGCCCGAGAGGAGCGCCGGCGCCAGCTTCGACATCGTCACGAACTGGGGGACGTTCCACGGGACGATGGCACCGACCACGCCGACGGGCTCGCTGCGGACGATGACGCGGGGGCTGAGGACGCCGGCCCGCTCCTCTTCCCACTGGTAGGCGCTGGCCGCCGCGATGAAGGAGTTCAGCATCATCCACGGCGTGGGCGACTGGGCCAGCTGCGAGAACGTGATGGGGGAGCCCATCTCCGTCGTGATGATCTGCGCCATGTCCATCATGCGGGCGGCGTACACGTCCGAGAAGCGCTGCACGGCGGCGATGCGCTCCTCGGGGCTGAGGCGGGGCCACTCGCCCTCGTCGAACGCGGTCCTCGCGGCCGCCACGGCCCGGTCGATGTCCGCGGCGGTGCCCTCCGGCACCCGACCGACGACCTCCTCGGTGTGCGGCGAGATGACCTCGATGACGTCGGAGCCGGCCGGGTCGACCCACTCGCCGCCGATGAAGAGCTTGTCGTGGACCTGGACGTCCGACATGTGCGCTGTCCCCCTACTGGACTGGTTGGTTGGTCAGGGCGACCTGCGCCGCCCACGGGTAGTCGGGCTTGCCGCTGGGGGACCGCACCACCTCGGGGACGAGGTGGACCTCCTTCGGCACCTTGTACCCAGCAAGGTACCCACGGCAGTGGGCGTCGAGCGCATCGAGGGTGGGCGCCGCGCCCGGGCGGGGCTGGACCACGGCCGCCACCCGTTGGCCCCAGCGCTCGTCGGGGACGCCGACGACGACGGCGTCGAAGACCTCGGGGTGGGCCTTCAGCGCGGCCTCGACCTCCTCCGGGAAGATCTTCTCGCCGCCGGAGTTGATGCACTGCGAGCCCCGGCCCAGCAGCGTGATGGTCCCGTCGGCCTCGAGGATCGCCATGTCGCCGGCGAGCGCGTAGCGGGTGCCGGTCGGACCGGTGACGAACGTGGCGGCCGACTTCTCGGGGTCCTTGTGGTAGGCGAGGGGCACGTTGCCCCGGCGGGCGAGGCGGCCCTGCTGACCGCTGCCCGGCTCGAGCTCGTTGAGGTCCTCGTCGAGGACGACGGCGTCGCGGGCCGCCTGCACGGTCGGCCCACCGCCGGTGTTCTGGGTGTCGCCCTTGCCGACCATCCGCATCCCGTTCGAGCCGGTCTCCGACGAGCCGATGGCGTCGATGATCATCAGGTCCGGGAAGCGCTCGAGGTAGCGGTCCTTCACGGTGGGGGAGAAGATCGCCGCCGTCGACGCCAGGACGAACATCGACGAGAGGTCGAGCTGCTCGCCGCTGCGCTCCAGCTCCGCCAGGGCCTCGATCATCGGGCGGGCCATGGCGTCGCCGGTGATCGACACGGTGTTCACGCCTTCGCGGGCGATCGTGCGCCACACCTCGGCCGGGTCGAACTGGCGACCGAGGAACACGACCCGGTTGCCCTCGAACGCGAAGCGCCACAGGCCCCACTGCGCGGCGCCGTGCATCAGCGGGGGCAGGTTGAGGGAGGTCATGCCCGACTCGACCGACGCCGCCTTCTTGGCCAACGTCCACTCGTCGGCGACGCGCTCGTTCGTGTACGCGTCGATGCCGCCGCCGAGCGCGAAGAACACGTCCTCGTGGCGCCAGATGACGCCCTTGGGCATGCCCGTCGTCCCGCCCGTGTAGATGATGTAGTGGTCGTCGTCGCGGCGCGGACCGAAGTCCCGCTCCGTGGACTGCCCGGCCAGCGCGTCCTCGAACCCGACGCTGCCCTGCGCCGGCGCCTCCTGGCTGCCGTCCTCGATGTGGAGGAGGTGCTGCAGCAGCGGCAGCGAGCCGCGCACCGCGTCGATCCGCGGCGACATGGCGCGGTCGTAGACGAGCGCCTTCAGGTCGGCGTTGTCGAAGAGGTAGGTGAGCTCCTCCTCCACGTACCGGTAGTTCACGTTCACCGGCACCGCCCGGACCTTGTACGCAGCCAGCGCGGCCTCGATCCACTCGACGCTGTTGGCCCCGTAGATCCCGATGTGGTCGCCCGGCCCGATGCCGCTGGCGATCAGGTGGTGGCCGAGCTGGTTGGCCCGCTCCTCGAGCTCCCGGAAGGTCCGCCGCTCGTCCCCGACGACCAGCACCTCCCGGTCCGCGACCAGGTCGGCCGTGTGCTCGTACAGGTCCGCGATGTTGTACGCCACGAAACCTGACGATACGTCAGATCCCGGAGCCAGGGCCAAGGCGCCCTGACTCCAGGTCATCCGGCTTGGGTGGCGGCGTCGTCGGTTCGAGCTCGACGGCCTGCACCACCTCCTCGTCGGGCACCAGCCGGATGAACTGGCCGTGGGACGAGTCGCTCGCGCTCGCGCTCGCGCCCTGGCTCTTGCCCGCGGTGGGCAGCGTCGTCCGCGTCGTCATCCTGCTGCTCGGTCCGGGCTCCGAGCCCCGCGGGACTGGTACGGTCCCGGTCCGGCGGCAGGTGGCGGATCTGCCTTCGTCGAGGGGGGGCGGATGCGACGAGCACTCGCGGCGATCGGCGCATTGGTCGTCGTAGCGATGGCCAGCACGCCGGCGGCGGCGATCATCGGGGGCGAGTTCGACGGCGACGCGCACCCGAACGTCGGGATCATCTTCGCCGTGGATGCCGACGGCGTGGGTTGGGGCTCCTGCACGGGCACGCTCGTCACCCCGACCGTGATGGTGTCAGCGGCCCATTGCTTCGACCCCGCGACGTGGGCCCCGGATGTCATCACCGAGTGGCTCGTGACCTTCGACCCCGCTCCGGTGTGGGACTGGGACCACATGGGTGAGCTCGAATGGCTCCGCGGCACGCCGCACATCGATCCCAGGTGGTTCGTACCGCAGAGCGGACGCGGCGGGTTCAGCGGGTTCAAGTCCCAGGCCTCGTACGACCTTGCGGTCCTCGAGCTGGACCGTCCGGCCGCTGATCAGCACCCTGGCATCCAGCCGGCGCCGATCGTCGCACGGGCCGCGCTCGACCCGTACGCGACGGGAAGCAGGAACACGTTCTTCACCTCCGTGGGGTACGGCGTCCAACGGGAGGTCGAGCCGCCGGTGGCCGGGGGGATCTTCTACGACGGCACCCGCAACCGAGCGACGGTCGCGCTGCACAAGCTCCACCCCCTCCTCCTCGAGACGAACGACAACCCGCAGGATGCCCGCGGTACCGGCGGCACCTGCTCCGGAGACTCGGGCGGACCCGTGTTCCTCGGGTCGACGATCATCGCCGTGCACAGCTACGGGCAGAACAACAAGCAAGGCGTCTGCAAGACCGTCGGCGGCAGCGTGCGCCTTGACACCGACAGCGCCCGCGCGTTTCTCTCGCCGTTCGTAGTGCTTCCCTAGGTCGCGACGACCCCGACGATCGGCGCGGGCTCGGTGCTCGTGGCCGCCTCGGCCTCGGGTGCCTCGGCGAGCACGCCCTCGGCGGTGTCGGCGGCGTCGACGGCCTTGGCCTTCGGCTTCTTGCCGGTCGACTTCTTCTTCCCGGTCGACTTCTTCTTCCGGGGCTGGCCGATCGCGGCGAGCAGCTCGTCCATCGAGTCCTGCACGTAGCCGGCCAGCGACCAGACGTCGGGCACGAGCTCGCGGCAGGCCATGAAGCCGACGTCGACGTTGTCCATGTACGACAGCACGGTGATGTTGAGGCCGGCGCCCTCCATCACCGGTCCCATGGGCAGCGTGTACACCAGCTTGGCGCCGGCGTAGTAGAGGGGGAACGGCGGCCCGGGCACGTTCGAGATGACGACGTTGTGGATCGGGCGGTGGCGGTCGCTCAGGTTCATGCTCGAGTACAGACGGGCGGCCAGCGCGAAGGTGGTCGGCGCGGCGTGCTCGGCCCAGTCCTGGAGCAGGTTGGCGCCGAGGGCGTTGTGGTCCTCCTTGGCGCCCTTGGTGACCTGGTTGATCGTGCGCAGCCGCTCGATCGGGTCGTCGACGTCGGTGGCCAGCGACGTGAACATCGCCGACACCTTGTTGTTCATCTGGCCCTTCTGGTCCTCGGTCCGTACGGACACCGGGCAGACGGCGATGAGCGGCTGCTCCTTCGGGAACGCGCCGTGGACCTCGAGGTAGCGGCGGAGCGAGCCGGCCATCAACCCCAGCACCACGTCGTTGACCGTGCAGCCGACGTGGTTCTTGATGGCCTTCACGTCCTCGAGGGACACGCGGGTGAAGGACATGCGCCGGTGCGGTGTGACCGACGCGTTCCACGGCGTGGCCGGTGCGGTGAGGGGCACGGCGCCCACCACGGCGTCCGGGTCCCGGTGCCGTGACACGAGCGTGTTCACCGTCTTCACCGTCGCGCCGAGGAGCGGGAAGATGCCCAGCGTGCGCTTGGCCCGCGAGGCCACCGCGTGCCGCACCAGCTCGAGGTCCGACGGGATCGGCTCCGGCGTCCGGGGCTCGGGCGGGTCCAGCTCGCGGCCGTCCGGGTCGAGGTCGAAGAGGTTGACCATGAGCTCGGCGCCGGACACCCCGTCGACCGCGCAGTGGTGCATCTTCGTGACGACGCCGATGTTCCCGTCGGCCAGGCCTTCGACCACGTAGAGCTCCCAGAGGGGGCGGCTCCGGTCGAGCGGCGTGCTGGCGATCTGGCCGGCCAGCTCGGCGAGCTCCTCGTGGCCGCCGGGGGCCGGGGCCCCGATGCGGCGGATGTGGTAGTCGAGGTCGAAGTCCGGGTCCTCGACCCAGATCGGGTGGTTGAGCCGGAACGGCACCTCCACCACCCGCCGGCGGAACGGCGGAACGAGGTGGAGCCGGGACTCGATGAAGTCCTTGATCTTCGAGAAGTCGTACCCGCCTGGCATCGTCGACGGGTCGAAGATCGCCGTCATCGCCACGTGCATGTGCATGCTCGGCGTCTCGAAGTAGAGGAAGGAGGCGTCGAGGCCGGACAGTCGCTCCACTGGGCACCCCCTCCGCTCGGCTGGCGGGCTTCACTCGCCGCCCGCGGGCCGGTCAGACTAGTCCGATGGGCTGGATCTTCCTCGGGCTCGGCACCCTTGGGCTGCTCCACGCGTTGAACGCCAGGCACCCGATCCGCGACAACGCCGTGCTGATGACGCCGAGCTTCTTCGGGTCGTGGCTCACGATCGAGCTGGCCCTGCACCACATCGTGATCGGCGCGCTCATGATCGCCGGGTTCGTGGCCGCCGGCGTCCTCGGGTCCGCGGTCGGCTGGGTCGGCCTCGGGCTGATGGTGGCCGCCGAGCTGCTGCTCATCCAGATCGCCTGGGCGGCCCGGCGGACCGTGCTGATCGTCCGAGGCGCGCTCGAGGACCTCGAGCCGGGCCCAGACGCCCCCCGGTTCCCTCGGCACCTCGTGGCGTTCCCGTTCTTGATGAAGCGGCGCAAGGGGGTGTCGATCCGGAGGAACGTCACCTTCGCGCGGGTCGGTGGACGCAAGCTGCGCCTCGACGTGACCGTCCCGAGCGCGCCGGTGCCCGGCGGCGGCACGAAGCGGCCGGCGCTCGTGCAGATCCACGGCGGCGGCTGGGTCATCGGTGACAAGCGGGAGCAGGGCATCCCCCTCCTGAACCACATGGCGGCGCAGGGGTGGGTCGGCTTCAACGTGAACTACCGGCTGTGCCCGGGGGTCGCGCTGCCGGACCAGCTCGTCGACCTCAAGCGGGGGCTGGCGTGGATCCGCGAGCACGCCGACGAGTACGAGATCGACCCCGACTTCATCTGCGTCACCGGCGGGTCGGCCGGGGGCCACCTCACGGCGATGATGGCCCTCACCGCCGGCGACGATCGCTACCAGCCCGGGTTCGAGTCCGCCGACACCAGCTTCGCGGCCGCCGTGCCGTTCTACGGGGTCTACGACCTCACCCCGGAGGGGCGCTTCGGCCACAACCCGCGGGTGTACTCCTGGTTCCTGGAGCCGCTCGTCGTGAAGGCGTTCGTGGCCGACGAGCCGGAGCGCTTCCGGGACCTCTCGCCGATCCACCAGGTCCGGGCGGACGCGCCACCGTTCCTCGTCGTCCACGGTGACAAGGACGTGCTCGCGCCGGTCGAGGATGCCCGGGTGTTCGTCGAGCGCCTCCGCCAGGTCTCGCAGGAGCCCGTGCTCTACGCGGAGATGCAGGGCGCCCAGCACGCCTTCGAGATCTTCCCGTCGTACCGCACCGCGCACGTCATCGAGGGCGTCGAGCGGTTCCTCACGACGATCTGGGAGCGCAGCCACAAGCGCGACGAGACGACCCCCGAGGTCGAGTCCGAGCTCGCCGACGCCCTCACGGACTGACCCGGAACTAGAACGTGTTCTAGTATTCTGGCGTGGACTTCGACGACACCCCGGAGGAGGCGGCGTTCCGCGCCGAGGCCCGGGCGTGGCTCGAGGCCAACGCCATCCCGAAGGGCCACCCCGACGACTTCTCGGCGGGGATGTGGTCGACGGCGTACTCCGAGGACACCCTGATCAAGCGGTCCCGGGAGTGGCAGGGGCGGCTGTACGACGGGGGCTGGGCCGGGATCACCTGGCCGAAGGAGGTCGGGGGCCGTGGTGGCCGTCCGATCGAGCAGGTCATCTTCAACCAGGAGCAGGCCCGCTTCGGCGTCGCCGTCGGGGTGTTCACCGTGGCCATCGGCATGGTCGGGCCCACGCTGCTCCGGCACGGCACCGCCGAGCAGCAGGAGCGCTACCTGCGGGCGATGCTCAAGGGCGACGAGCTCTGGTGCCAGCTGTTCAGCGAGACCGAGGCCGGGTCGGACCTCGCCAACGTGGCCACCCGGGCCGTCCGCGACGGCGACGAGTGGGTCGTGTCGGGCCAGAAGGTGTGGACCAGCTCCGCGCCCCGCTCGGAGTGGGGGATCCTCCTCGCCCGCACCGACCCCGACGCGCCGAAGCACCGCGGGATCACGTACTTCCTGCTCGACATGACGACACCGGGGATCGACATCCGCCCCCTCCGGCAGATGACCGGGGACGCGCACTTCAGCGAGGTGTTCCTCGACGAGGTCCGGATCCCAACGGCGAACGTCGTCGGCGACGAGGGCGACGGCTGGCGGGTGGCCCAGACCACCCTCGCGTCGGAGCGCACGGCCATCGCGGGTGGCTCCGGCGGCGCGGACCCGCCCGGGCTCATCGCCATGGCCAGGGAGCTGGGCCGCGCGGGGGACCCGCTGCTGCGCCAGGCCGTCGTCGAGGCCCACCTGCGCCAAGAGCTCCTCCGCTACCTCCGCCTGCGGTCGCAGACGGCGCTGTCCCAGGGGCGTGCCCCCGGTCCCGAGACGTCGATCATGAAGCTGGCGTACGCGCGGTTCATGCAGCAGATGACGAACACGGCGATGCACGTGCAGGGGGCGACGGGGATGCTGGCCGGGGAGCACCTGCCCCGCGGGGGCGTGTGGACCACGAAGTTCCTGCACGCGCCGTCGCTGCGCATCGCCGGCGGCTCGGACCAGATCCAGGGCAACATCATCGGCGAGCGCGTCCTCGGCCTGCCGCGGGAGGACCAGCCCGACCGCGACGTCCCGTTCCGCGACCTGGCCCGGGGCCGGACCTAGATGTCCGCCGAGGCGCTCACCACCAGCCAGGCCGCCCGCCGCCAGCGCGTGCTGGTCTCGGCCCTCGACCTCGCGTCCGAGGGTGGCTACGACGCCGTCCAGATGCGGGACGTGGCCACCAGCGCCGGCGTCGCCCTCGGGACGATCTACCGGTACTTCCCGTCCAAGGACGCGCTCCTCGCGGCGGCGATGGTCGAGTGGATGGAGGACCTCGAGCGGCGGGTCAGCCAGCGCGGCCCGCGCGGCGACACCACCGCCGAGCGCGTCTACGACGTGCTGCGCCGCGCCGTCGCCACGATGGAGCGGCAGCCCAAGCTGGCCGAGGCGGTCATCACCGCGCTCACGTCGGACGACCCGGGCGCGGGCAAGGCGTCGCTCTCCACGACCGACGTCATGACGCGGGTCATGCTCCAGGCCTTCCCCGAGGACGTCGACCCGGCCCTCGAGGCCGCCATCGCCAAGGTGCTCGGGCACGTCTGGTTCTCCAGCCTGGTGGCCTGGAAGAACGGCGTGGGCGACATGACCTGGATGGCCGAGGAGCTCCGCATCGCCTGCGACCTCATCTGCGGCCACCTCGACTAGATCGAGGTGGTGCGGCCTTCCCAGTACGGGTCGCGGAGCTGGCGCTTCAGGAGCTTGCCGGTCGGCTCGCGGGGGAGCTCCTCGCTGAAGTCGATCGAGCGCGGCCACTTGAACTTCGCCAGGCGGCCGGCCAGGTGCTCCATGATCGACGCGGCCAGCTCGTCGCCCGCCTCGTGGCCGGGTGCGGGCTCGACCACCGCCTTGATCTGCTCGCCCATGTCGTCGTCGGGGATGCCGAACACGGCGACGTCACCGACGCCCGGGTGGGCGAGGATCTCACCCTCGATCTCGGCGGGGTAGATGTTCACGCCGCCGGCGATGATCATGTCGCTCTTGCGGTCGCAGAGGAACAGGAAGCCGTCCTCGTTGAGGTACCCGACGTCACCGACCGTGAAGAACCCGTCCTCGGTCTGGTTCTCCTTGGTCTTCTTCGCGTCGCCCTTGTACTCGAACGTCTGGCCCATCTTCATCCAGACGGTGCCCGGCTCCCCCGTGGGGACGGGGTTGCGGTCGTCGTCCATGATCTTGACCTCGGAGATCGGCCACGGGCAGCCCACCGTGCCCGGGTACTTCAGCCAGTCCTCCGGGGTGGCCGTCGTGCCGCCGCCCTCGGTGGCCGCGTAGTACTCCCAGATCACCGGGCCCCACCAGTCGAGCATCTTGCGCTTCACGTCGACCGGGCAGGGCGCAGCGGCGTGGATCGCCCACCGCATCGACGAGAGGTCGTACTTCGAGCGCGCCTCCTCGGGCAGCTGCAGCATCCGGTGGAACTGCGTCGGGACCATGTGCGTGTGGGTGACCTTGTACCGCTCGATCTTGCGGAGCGTCTCCTCCGGGTCCCACTTGTCCATGAACACGACCTGGTGCCCGGCGTTGAGCGAGTTGCCGGCGAAGGTCGTGACGGCGGTGTGGTAGTTCGGCGAGGTGCAGAGGTGCACCTGGTCCTGCCGGTGGGGGATGCCGAACAGGTCGAAGAAGCCGGTGAAGAGCTCGGCCATCACGTCGGCCTCGACCCCGCTGAGCGGACGGCGCACCCCCTTGGGCTTGCCCGTGGTGCCGGAGGTGTAGTGCATGGCGGCCCCGGCGGTGCGGTGCTCGGGGAGGGTGTCCGGCTGGGCGGCGAGGACCTCCTCGACGTCGCGGAAGCCGGGGATCGAGCCGTGGGCCAGGCGGGCCTCGGCGGGGATGCCGGCCTCGTCGGCGGCCGCGGTGATGACGGCCGCGAAGCGCTCGTGGCTGACGATGGCCTTCGCCCCCGAATCCTGGACGATGTACGCGATCTCCGGTGCGGAGAGCCGGTAGTTGATCGGTACGTAGTACCAACCGGCCTGCAGCGCGGCGAGGTACACCTCGATCGGCTGCACTCCGTTCGGGAGGACCGCGGCGACGGCGTCGCCGTCCTCGAGGCCCAGCTCACGAAGGGCGTGGACGTACCGGTTGGCCCGGGCGAGGAGGTCGCCGGCGCGGTGCTCGGTGCCGTCCGGATCGACGACCGCGACGAAGTCGGGATCGGCCTGGGCGTACTTGTAGAACCCCGACATGTGGTGCTGACCCCCTGGTTAGCGTCTGACGGACCGTCAGACTAGAACGTGTTCTGCTCCAGTCACCACCAGGGGGAAGCCATGCGCGCTGCACTGCTCCGGAACATCGGGGACACCGCCCTCGAGGTCCGCGACGACCTCGAGCTCGTCGCCGTCGGACCCGGCGAGGTGAAGGTCAAGATCGAGGCCACCGGTGTCTGCCACTCGGATCTCTCGTGCATGAAGGGCGTCATCCCGCAGCCGCCCCCCGCCGTGCTGGGCCACGAGGGCGCCGGCATCGTCGCCGAGGTCGGCGACGGCGTCACCTCCGTGAAGGTCGGCGACCACGTGATCATCGCCTGGAGCCCCCCGTGCGGTGAGTGCGCCTTCTGCGGCCCCCGCCAGCAGCCGAACCTCTGCTCGAACATCCAGATGATCATGGGCGGCACGCCGCACTTCACCCTCGACGGCCAGCCCGTCTTCGGCATGGCCGGGGCCGGGACCTTCGCCGAGGAGATGATCATCCCGCACCAGGGCGTCGTGAAGATCGACGACGACATCCCGCTCGAGATCGGCAGCCTGGTGGGCTGTGGCGTCATGACCGGCGTCGGCGCCGCCATCAACACCGCCAAGGTCACCCCCGGCTCCTCCGTGATCGTCTACGGCTGCGGTGGTGTCGGCATCTCCTGCATCCAGGGCGCCAAGGTGGCGGGCGCGTCGGTGATCCTCGCCGTCGACCTCAACGACGGGAAGCTCGAGGAGGCCAAGCGCTTCGGAGCGACGCATGCCTGCAAGCCCGACGAGGTCGACAGCCTCAAGGCCACCCTCACCGGCGGCGACGGCTTCGACTACGCGTTCGAGGCGATCGGCCTGCCGGTCACGATGCGGGCTGCGTACGACGCCACCCGCCGGGGCGGCACCGCCTGCATCGTCGGCGTCGGCAAGCTGGACGAGTTCGTCAACTTCTCGGCCTTCGAGCTGTTCTTCTCCGAGAAGAACCTCATCGGCTCGTACTACGGGTCGGCCGACGTCCGCACCGACTTCCACAAGCTCCTGGGCTTCTGGAAGGAGGGCAAGCTCGACCTCGACGCGATGATCACGCGCCGGATCAAGCTCGACGAGATCAACGATGCCTTCGCCGCCATGGAGCGGGGCGAGGTCATCCGCCAGGTCATCTCCTTCTGACCACGGGGATGGCTGCGTCGACGACCGACGACGGGGTGTTCCGCGCCCCGATGATCATCGAGTACCCGTTCTCCCGGACCACCGGCCCGGTGATCGGCGCGTTCCTGACCGGGTTGCGGGAGCGGGTCCTGATCGGGATCAAGGGCACCGACGGCCGCGTGCTGATCCCGCCGACCGAGTACGACCCGGCGACGGGGGAGGACCTCAGCGAGCTGGTGGAGGTCGGCCCCGGCGGCGTCGTCGACACGTGGGCCTGGGTGCGCACGCCGATGCCGAAGCACCCGCTGCAGCGCCCGTTCGCGTGGGCGCTCGTGCGCCCCGACGGGGCCGACGTGGGCTTCCTGCAGGCCGTCGACGCCGGTTCGATCGAATCGATGGCGACGGGCATGCGGGTGGTGCCGCGGTGGCGCGAGGAGCGCGAGGGCACGATCCACGACCTCGAGTGCTGGGAACCGGAGGCCTGATGCCCACTGGATCGCCTACCCCCGACACGCCCCCGGAGATCGTCCTGCCGCCCTCGCTGCGGGACGTCGAGCAGGTCCGCAGCGTCCGCACGCCCGCGGCCCTCGAGTACGAGTTCACGGCCGGCCAGGCGACCACGCGGTTCCTCAGCGGCATCACGCAGAAGAAGCTGCTGGGGGAGCGGGCGCCGGGCGGGCGCGTCTACATCCCGTCCCGTGGCGCCGACCCGCAGCTGGGCGTGCCCACCTCGGAGCAGGTGGAGGTCGCCCACGTCGGCACGCTCACGAGCTTCTGCGTCGTGAACGTCGCCTTCTACGGCCAGGGCATGGAGATCCCGTACACCTCCGGGCTCATCCTGCTCGACGGGTCCGACCTGCCGATCATGCACCTCATCCAGGAGTGCAAGGTCGAGGACGTGCACATCGGCATGCGGGTGGAGGCCGTGTGGGTCGACGACGCCGACATCGAGCCGACGCTCGAGAGCATCCGGTACTTCCGCCCCAACGGTGAGCCCGACGTCCCCGTCGTGCAGCCCGGCGAGGGGGTGACCTGGTGAGGGACGTCGCCATCATCGCCACCGCCCAGATGCCCAACGTGCGTCGCGAGGAGGTGCGGAACGAGGTCGAGATGCTCATGCCGGTCCTGCACGAGGTGCGGGCCAAGGCGGGCCTCACACCGCAGGAGATCGGCTTCACCTGCTCGGGCTCCACGGACTACCTCTCGGGGCAGGCGTTCAGCTTCGTGTCGACGCTCGACGGCGTCGGCCCGTGGCCGCCGATCCAGGAGAGCCACGTCGAGATGGACGGCGCCTGGGCGCTCTACGAGGCATGGGTGAAGCTGCAGCTGGGGGAGATCGACACCGCGCTGGTGTACTGCTACGGCAAGTCCTCGCCGGGCCCGCTGCACGAGGTGCTCTCCCGCCAGCTCGACCCGTACAGCGTCGGGCCGCTGTGGCCGGACGCGGTCAGCCTCGCCGCGCTGCAGGCCCGGGCGCTGCTCGACGCGGGCAAGGCCACCGAGGCCGACTTCGCGGCCGTCGTGGCCCGGAGCCGCAAGGCCGCCCTCGACAACCCGAACGCCCAGCTCGCATGGGACAGGTCGCCCGAGGAGCTGCTGGCCGAGGAGCCCTACGTGGACCCGCTGCGCGAGCACGACTGCCCGCCGATCTCCGACGGTGCCTGCGCGGTCGTGCTCGCCGCCGACGATGCCGCCCGGCGGCTGCGGGAGCGCCCGGCCTGGATCCGGGGCATCGACCACCGCGTCGAGCCGATGGCCCTCGGCGTGCGCGACCTCACGTCCTCGGCGTCGACCCGCCAGGCGGCCGAGAAGGCCGGGGTGGCCGGCGGCAAGGTCGACGTGGCCGAGCTGCACGCCCCCTTCTCGCACCAGGAGCTCATCCTGCGCGACGCCCTCGGCCTGGCCGACCACGCCAACGTCAACCCGTCCGGCGGCGCGCTGGCCGCCAACCCCGTGATGGTCGCCGGCCTCACCCGCATGAGCGAGGTGGCCGAGCGGATCATGGCGGGGACGGCCGACCGGGGCGTGGCCCACGCCACCTCGGGGCCCTGCCTCCAGCAGAACCTCGTCTGCGTCCTGGAAGGGGAGGGCTGACGTGACCAAGCAGCGGGTTGCGGTCATCGGGGTCGGCCAGACCAAGCACCAGGCCACCCGCGGCGACGTGTCGATGGCCGGGCTCGTGCGGGAGGCGGCCAGTCGGGCCCTCGCCGACGCCGAGATGACGTGGCGCGACATCGACGCCGTCGTCATCGGCAAGGCCCCCGACTTCTTCGAGGGCGTCATGATGCCGGAGCTGTACCTGGCCGACGCGCTGGGCTGCACCGGCAAGCCGCTCTTCCGCGTGCACACGGCCGGATCGGTCGGCGGCTCCACGAGCATCGTGGCGTCGCAGCTGGTCCAGGCCGGCATCCACGAGCGGGTGCTCACCGTCGCGTTCGAGAAGCAGTCCGAGAGCGAGGCCATGTGGGCGCTCTCCCTGCCGATGCCGTTCACGCCGCCGCTCCACGCCGGCGCGGGCGGGTACTTCGCCCCGCACGTGCGCTCCTACATGGCGCGGTCGAAGTCGCCCGACCACATCGGGATCCTCGTGGCGCTCAAGGACCGCCTCAACGCGCTGAAGAACCCGTACGCCCACCTCCACGAGCACGAGATCACCTTCGACTCGATCAAGGACAGCATCATGCTGTGGGACCCGATCCGCTACGCGGAGACGTGCCCCTCCTCCGACGGGGCCTGCGCGATGGTGCTCGGGTCCGAGGCCGTCGCCGACCGGGCGTCGAAGCCCGTCGCCTGGATCAAGGGCACGGCGATGCGGTCCGAGCCGACGATGTCGGCGGACCGCGACCCGGTGCTCCCGCGGGGCGGCGCCGAGTGCGCGGCGGACGTCTACGCGCAGGCCGGCATCACCGATCCGCGCCGCGACGTGGACTGCGTCGAGATGTACGTCCCGTTCTCCTGGTTCGAGCCGATGTGGCTCGAGAACCTCGGCTTCGCCGGCGCGGGGGAGGGGTGGCGCATGGTCGAGGACGGCGTCACCCAGCTCGACGGCGACCTCCCGGTCAACATGTCGGGCGGCGTGCTGTCGTCCAACCCGATCGGCGCCTCCGGCATGCTCCGCTTCGCCGAGGCGGCCAACCAGGTGCGGGGCCTCGCCGGCGAGCACCAGGTGGATGGGGCCCGCACCGCGGTCGGCCACGCCTACGGCGGTGGCTCGCAGTTCTTCGCGATGTGGGTCGTGGGCTCGGACAAGGCATGACCGGTCGCCTCGAGGGCAAGGTCGCGCTCATCACGGGCGCGGCCCGCGGGCAGGGCGAGGCCGAGGCCCGGCGCTTCGTGGCCGAGGGCGCCGAGGTGCTCCTCACCGACGTCCTCGACGCCGAGGGCGAGGCCGTCGCCGCGGACCTCGGCGAGGCGGCCGCCTACCGCCACCTCGACGTCACCTCCGAGGAGGACTGGCAGGCCGCGGTGGCCTTCGCCGAGGAGCGCTTCGGGCCCCTGACGATCCTGGTGAACAACGCCGGCATCCTCGGCTTCGGCGCGGTGCACAAGGTGGACATCGACCTCGTTCGGAAGATCCTCGACGTGAACCTCACCGGGACGCTGATCGGCATCAAGGTCGGGGCCGCCTCCATGGCAAAGGCCGGTGGGGGCTCCATCATCAACATCTCGTCCAACGCCGGGATCGTCGGACTGCCCCAGAACGCGGCCTACGTGGCGAGCAAGTGGGGGGTGCGGGGGCTCACCAAGAGCGCCGCGCAGGACCTGGGCCCGCTCGGGATCCGCGTGAACTCGGTCCACCCCGGGGGCATCGCCACGCCCATGGTCGGCGGCGGCAACGAGGACTCCGGCTGGATCCGCAAGCTCCCCATCCCCCGGTGGGGCCAGCCCGAGGACGTCGCGAACGTGGTGACGTTCCTCGCCTCCGACGAGGCGGGCTACGTCACCGGTGCCGAGTGGTCCGTCGACGGCGGCGCCACCAGCGGCGACCGCGGCATCTTCGACTAGCGGATCCCGGCTCAGGCCACGAGGCGGCGCAGGCCCGCGGTCGTGAGCAGCAGGAGCTCGCCGTCCTCGAGCTCGGCGAAGGAGATGACCGAGCCGACGTCGTCGAGGAGCTGGGTGGGCGCCCGGGTCGGGTCCGACGACGGCACCGCCCGCACCCAGCCGCCGCAGTAGTCGGCGAACAGGTACCAGCCGTACAGGCCTGCGATCGCGGCGCCGCGGTACACGTAGCCGCCGGTGATCGAACAGCCGTCGTCGTGCCCGTAGGTGACGACCGGCATGGTGAACTCGTCGCGGGCCGACCCCTCGAACGGCTCATCGCCCTCGACGTCGTCCCAGCCGAAGTTCGGCGCCGGCTCCGTCGGGTCGACGACCGTGACCTCCTCGATCGAGCCCTGACCGACGTCCGCGATCCAGAGCCGGTTCGTGGCGCGGTCGAAGCTGTAGCGCCACGGGTTGCGCAGGCCGATGCCCCACACCTCGCGGGGCCCTCCCCACGACGGGTTCGTGGCCGGCGCCCGCAGCCCGCCGCGGGGGTCCGGCACGACCCGCAGCAGCTTCCCGAGCAGCTCGGTGGTGTCCTGGGCCCGGTCCTCGGGGTCGCCCCCGCTGCCGCCGTCACCGGTGCCGATCCAGAGCGCGCCGTCGGGCCCGAACACGAGGTGCCCGCCGTTGTGGTTGGGGTACGGCTGCGGGAGGTGGAGGTGCTCGATGCCCTCGCCGCGCTCGGGCCGCAGGTCCGAGCCGAGCGCCCACGAGCGGATGCGGGTGTCGCCCTCGCGGTCCGTGAAGTCGGCGTACAGGCGGTTGCCCCGCGGATCGACGGCGATGCCGAGGAGGCCCCGCTCGCCCCCGGTCGAGATCCGGTCCGCCAGGTCGAGCACCACGGGCGCGGCCCCGGTGGCCAGGTCGACGAGGTGGACCTTCCCGCCGAGCGTGCCGACGAGGACCGGGCCGGGCCCGGGCGGGTCGGCCACCGCGGACGGTTGCGGCAGGGCCAGGTTCGGCCCGAGTCGCACCGC